>DAIPXW010000141.1:0-5930 GCA_036783075.1 Candidatus Dormiibacterota bacterium
GATTCCACGAGTTGGGCCTTCTCACGCCACGCGGCCGCGCTGGCCGCCCGGTGCTCCTGCACTCCAAACCGGAACGCGCGAGGCTTGCTCACGGCGCGTCAGTATCGCTCGCTCAGCGGGATGGCGGCTGAGCGGTCATACGAGCGAGCTCTTGATCTCTTTTACAAGGTCCCCGACGCTTGCGGGCCGGTATGTCTCGCCGTCGCTGACGAACTTCTCAACCTCGATCTCGCCGTTGGTCAGGAACTGGATTTCCCAGCGCTGGCCGGGCGTTGCGATCTCGACCGTGATGGCGTCGGGCCTGTCCACCTCCAAGGCGTAGTCGACGTCGTCCTCGACCTCGACGAGAAACGAAAGCAGGTCGCTGAGCTCGGCAGTCACGAGCACCTCCCACCGGTGAGTAGCGGATGGTGCCGAGACCCAGATTTGAACTGGGGACACCTTGATTTTCAGTCAAGTGCTCTACCAAGCTGAGCTATCTCGGCACGGCGGATGATTCTATCCGCCGGGGCGATCAACGCGTCTGGTGGGCGGTGAGAGGGTCGAACTCCCGACCTCCTCGGTGTAAGCGAGGCGCTCTGGCCAACTGAGCTAACCGCCCGCTGCAGCCACGGACCCGAGTCAGTCTACCCAGGCAGCAACGCGAGCGCCGCGTTCAGCTGCGCGTCGTTTGCATAGCCCTGAGACAGCGCTGTGACGTCGAACTGGTCGGTTGCTTTGGCCAGCGTCGACTTGACATCGGGCTGAAGGCCTTTGTGGTTGATGGTCTGCCCGTTGGGCAGGTACCAGAGCTTGATCGTGAGGTGGATGTCCGCTCCGTCGGCAAGCTCGAAGTCCTGCTGGACGGAGCCCTTGCCGAAGGTGACCGTCCCCACCAGCTTCGCCCGGCCATGAACTTGAAGCGAGCCGGCCACGATCTCGGATGCGGACGCGCTGTTGGCGTCGACCAGCACGACCAGAGGCAGGGTCGGCGCCAAGGGCTTGCCGGTGACGTCATGCCTTTCCACGTTCTTGCTGCGGTCGCGGAGCTCGAACGTTTCGCCGCTGGCGACGAACTCGCTGATCACGGCGTCCGCCGCCGAGATGAAGCCGCCTGGATCGCCTCTGAGGTCGAGCACGATTCCGACCGCGCCAGGCAGGCCTTTGGACAGCGCCGAGGCGAAATCCGCGGCGGTCTCGCTCCCGAACTGGTAGATGCGCACGTACAGGATGTCATTGGCGATCGTGGCCGACCGCACGCTCGGCACGCTGATCTCCGCCCGCGTGATCGTCACGGAAAATGTCTCGGTTCCTCGCGAGATCGTCAGGGTGACCTTGGTTCCGTCGGGCCCCTGGATGAGCGTCGTCGCCTGGTCCGAGGTCAGGCCTTTCATGTCCTTGTCACCGACCTTGATGATCGAGTCGCCCGCCTGCAAGCCGGCGGCGGCCGCGGGCGAACCCGCGACCGTCCCGGTGACGACCGGGTAACCGGTGGTGAAGCTGACGTAGATGCCGATGCCGGAGTACTGCCCGTTGTAGCTCTGCTGCAGCCGTTTGTACTGTGCCGGATCGAAATAGGCGGAGAAGGGATCTCCAAGCGCGTTGATCAGTCCCTGCACCGTGCCGTGGGACAGGTTCGTGGTGTTGACGTTTCCATCGACGTACTCGGCCTGCACGAGTCGCACCGCCTGCTGCAGCTCGGTGAGGTCGACCCCGCTCACGGATCGATGGCCGAAGTAGGGCACGTAGTCGGGTATCGCCTGGTCGGTATAGACACCCGCGACGAATCCGAACAGCAGCACCAGCAGCACGGCGCCGCCCCGAAGGGCAGCGCGGAGGTTCATGTCAGCAGACTAGCGAAATCGGAGCGCTCAGCATCCAAGCCAGATGCACGGGTTCTTGTAGACACCGTTGGTGCGGATCTCGAAATGCAGGTGCGGTCCAGTGGACCAGCCCGTCGAACCCTCAAACGCCACGGTCGTGCCTCGGGGAACGATCTGGCCGGTGGTAAGGCCAGGCGCGTACCCCGACAGGTGGCCGTAATAGGTCGAATAGCCGTTGCCGTGGATGATCACGAGGAGGTTGCCGTATCCGATGCTGCCGGGGTAGAGGTACGCGACCCCGGTGTCAGCTGCAACGATCTGCGTCCCGTTGGGGCCGGCGATGTCGATTCCCGTGTGGATCTTGTGCGGGTAGGGACAGCTCGGGTCGTAAACCTCGAGATAGAAGGTCGAGCAGCCGAATCCCTGGGTGATGCAGCCGAAACCGCAAGCGGGCACCGGCCATTCGAAAACACCGTTTCCACCGCCCGCCTTGGCCGCTTCGGCTGCGTACTTCTGGGCTTCCACGGCCACCTGTGCGTCGATCGCCGCGCGCTCCGCCTGCACCTTCTGGTACTGGCCCGCCAGCTGGACCTCGAGCTGCTGCTCGTAGACGAGAGCCGCAGCCTGCGCTGCGAGGTTCTTCTTCAGGTCGTCTTGAGTGGCCTTTTGCTGGAGCAGGAGCGCGGTCACCTGGTCACGCTTCACGCCAAGCGCGGTGTTCGCAATGCCAACCTGCGCGTGCTCGGACTGCAGGTCGAAGATCAAGTTCCTATCGGACGCCGCGATCTGCTGCACTCCCACCATCCGGTCCATCAGCTGGTTGATGCTGGAAGCGGTGAACACAAGCTGAACGTAGTTGATGGTGCCGTGCGCGTCGACGTACCGCATGCGCTGGTTCAGCAGCTGGTCGCGGACGCTGAGCCGAGCTTTGACGCTGATCAGGTCGGCCTCGCCGAAGCGGATCTCCATGTTCACCTCGTCGATCGAGGCCTGGGTCTTTGTGATGAGGGCCTGCTGCGCGGCGATCTGGTTCTTGAGGTTGACCATCAGAACATCGAGAGCGTTCATCTGAGCCACCGTGTTGTTGATCTTGCCCTGGATGTACTGCAACGACTGCTGGTTGGCCACCTGCTGGCCGATACCCTGGTTGTAGGCGAGGCAGGCCTGGTACACGCCAGGCGGATCGCCTGGATAGCAGTAGATCGCGGAAACGTTTTGCGCCGAAAGCGGTATCCAGCTCATAGTCACGATGGCGAGGGCCGCAAACAGGCGCGCTTTCAATTCAGATCCTCACGTAGCGCCGGACGCCGATGTAGCTGCCCAGCGCCCCGAGCAGCGCACCCCCGATCAACAGGTCTCGGGCCAGGCTGACGATGAACGCGGGGTCGTAGGACAGCGGGATGAAGGCGATGCTCTCGCGGAAGCGGTCCACAGCAGGCTGGTATGCGATCACGAGCAACGCCAGGGCCAGCGAGGCCGCGATCACACCTGTCATCACGCCCTCGATCACGAAAGGCCCGCGCACGAACCATTCGGTCGCGCCGACGAGCTTCATCACCTCGATCTCCTTGCGGCGATGATAGACGGCGGTGCGGATCGTGTTCATGACGATCACTATCGACACGACGACCAGGATCGCGAGAAGACCGATGCCGGCGAGCCCGAGCCATGACGACAGCTGGAGCATCCGGTTGACAAAGTCGCCCTGGTAGTTGGTCGGGTCGGTCGGGTCCACGCCGGGCCAGCGGCGTGCGAACGTGTCGATGGCGGCGACGTCTGCGAGCTTGGCGACACGGACCTCGAGCTTGGCGTCGAGTGGATTCCCATCGATCTGCTGCGCGAGGACCACGTTGTTCGGGTCTGACTTGAACTGGATCAACGCCTGCTCTTTCGTGATGAACTGCACGCTGGTCACGCGCGGATCCGCGGCCAGCTGCTGCTGGAAGTCGTAAACGCTCTGCAGGGGCGTGTCGTCCGCCACGTTGACCGAGATCTCGCTGACCTTCACCCTGAAGCCGTCGAGCACCTGGGAGAAGGCGTGGCCGACCAGAAGGTTCACGCCGGCCAGGATGAGGATGAGCGTGATCGAGAGGACCGCGGCCATGCTGACCGCGAAGTTCCTCCAGAAGCTCTGCCAGGCGCTACTGAGCGCGAATCTGAGGTTTCGATAAATCATCGTGGTATCGGCCTGAACGATCGTCCCTGGCTATCTGCCCGGCCTCGATGGCGATGACGCGCCGGCGCAGCAGGTCGACGATCTCTCGGTTATGGGTCGCCATGACGACGGTCGCCCCTCGCGCATTGATGCGCAAAAAGAGCTGCATGATCTCCCATGCGGTCGCAGGGTCGAGGTTGCCCGTGGGCTCGTCGGCGATGATGAAGCGCGGCGCGTGGACCAACGCGCGCGCGATCGCAACCCGCTGCTGCTCGCCGCCGGACAGGTTGGTCGGGTACGTGTGTTCCTTATCGGCCAGCCCGACCGTGTCGAGCGCTTCGGCGACGCGGGACCGGACCAGGTGGTCCGCCTCGCCGAGCACGCGCAGCGCGAAGGCGATGTTCTCGTACACGGTTAGGTTCGGAAGCAGCTTGAAGTCCTGGAACACGAGTCCGACCTTGCGCCGGTATTGAGGCAGCTTCCTCCGTTTCATGCGACCGAGCTCGACGCCTTCGACGAAGATCTTGCCCTTGGTGGGCTTCTCCTCTCGGATCAGGAGCCTGACGAGAGTGGACTTCCCCGCCCCCGATGGCCCCACCAGGAATACGAAATCGCCTTCGGGCACAACGATGTTGACGTCGCGGAGGGCTTCAGTGCCTGTGGGATAAGTCTTCCAGACGTGCTGGAAGCTGATCACCGGCCGTGTGTCGAAATCTGGTGTTAGAACCATAAGCTGTGTCTCTTGCTGTGACGTTCCGCGCCGGCGGGCGCGTGTGGCTAGGTCGCGGGCAGTATACCGCATGCCCCCAGACAGTCCAACCCGCTCCCGGAGAGCCAAACACGTATGTAACGGAACGGGTTTTAGTTGCTTGCGCTCCTGCCGTTTTCCGTGTTCTTGTCGAGACGCCAGCGAAGCCAGCTCTCGATAAAGGGATCGATCTCACCGTCAAGCACCGCTTGCGTGTTCCCCACCTCGAGCCCTGTGCGCACGTCCTTGACGAGCGTGTAGGGCTGAAGCACGTAGTTGCGGATCTGCGATCCGAACTCGGCCGGCATGACCTGGCCGCGGATCTGGTCAAGCTGCGCCGCAGCCTCCTGCTGCTGCCGCTGGAACAGACGCGCTTTGAGCACTTTCATCGCCATCTCGCGGTTTTTCATCTGTGAGCGTTCGTTCTGGCAGGTGACGACGATGCCGGTCGGCAGATGAGTGATGCGCACCGCCGAGTCCGTCTTGTTTACATGCTGGCCTCCCGCGCCAGTCGATCGGTAGGTGTCGATGCGCAGGTCCTGCGCGTTGATGACGACGGCGCCCTCGTCTGAGCTTTCCAGCTCGGGCATCACCTCGACCAGCGCAAACGAGGTGTGACGGCGGTGGTTCTGGTCGAAGGGGGAGATGCGCACCAGGCGGTGCACTCCGTGCTCCGAGCGCATCAGGCCGTAGGCTCGCGGACCGCGGACGATGAACGTCGCGCTCTTGAGGCCAGCCTCCTCTCCGGGTGAGGTTTCGAGGATCTCGGTCTCGAAACGCTTGTGCTCGGCCCATTTCAAGTACATGCGCATGAGCATCTCGACCCAGTCCTGCGCCTCCACGCCGCCCTGGCCGACCGACAGGGTCACCACCGCGTTGTGGTTTGCGTACGGGTCGGTGAACAGAAGATCGAGCTCCCGGGATCTCAGCTCTTTTTCTACGGCCGACTTTTCCTCGGCGACCTGCGTCTTCAGCTCCGGATCGCCCTCGGCAAGCTGGTCGAGCTCGATCAGGTCTCGAGCGCGTTTCTCGAGGCGGTCCCAGATCTGGTTCAGCTGGCGGTGATCGGCCCCCTCGCGCGCCATCTGCCCGGCGCGGGCGGGGTCATCCCAGACCCCGGGCTGCACCAGCAGAGCTTCCAGCTCGGCAGCGCGCCTGGCTTTTGCAGGCAGGTCAAAG
The DNA here is from genome assembly GCA_036783075.1 of Candidatus Dormiibacterota bacterium. GTDB lineage: Bacteria > Chloroflexota > Dormibacteria > Dormibacterales > Dormibacteraceae > Palsa-870. The sequence continues at coordinate 5,885 of DAIPXW010000141.1, forward strand.
GTGCTCCTTGAGCTGCAGGATCCGGTTCAAAAGCTCTTTGGGATTG
>DAIPXW010000142.1:0-5915 GCA_036783075.1 Candidatus Dormiibacterota bacterium
CGCGATGCGCGCCGGGATCGCGGTCATCAGCACGGTCGATGGATAGGCCGCCCTGCCACCGGGCGCGTACAGGCCGGCGCGCCGGACAGGGCGCGTGATCAGCTTCATCCCAGGAGGACCGGTGGAGGCGGACTGCACCTGGCGGGAGTGAAAGTCCTTGATCCGTTGAGCGGCGAACTCCAGCGCCGCGCGGTCCGCCGGGGCGAGCCGGTCAGCGGCCACGGCGATGTCCCGCGCCGGCACCTCGAACGTCTCGCCCGGCCCAGGCTCCCAGCCGTCGAACCTCTTGCCGAGCGCACGCAGCGCCTCGTCGCCGCCCGCGGCGACGCGCGCGCAAATATCTGCCACGGCGGCGCGCTCCGTCGCGAACTGGGACAGGTCCAGGCGGCGCCGGGACATCGGCGAGTCGAGCCACGATCCGACGTCGAAGCGTTTGACCGTCATCGGGCGACAGCCTCTCGAAGGCGCCCGACCGCGGCCTGGACCGCGTCGGTGCGCGTCTTGAGGCTCGCCTGGTTGGCGATCAGGCGTGCCGTCGAGTCGCCGAGGACGGCGGTCACGCGCAGGCGGTTCTCTTTGAGCGTGCGGCCGGTCGCCGTGAGGTCGACGATCGCATCCACCAGGCCGACCTGGGGCGCGAGCTCCACCGATCCATGAAGGGGAACCACTTCCACGGCCTGCCCGCGGGCCTCGAACCAGGCGGCGGCTGTACGCGGATATTTCGTGGCCACACGCAGCAGTGGCGGCCATGTTTCAGGGCCGTTCAGCTTCGAAGCCTGCGGCACCGCGAGCACGAGGCGGCACCCGCCGAATCGGAGGTCGAGCAGCTCGTAGTGCGCACCCGGGGTTTCCCAAAGGATGTCTTTGCCAACGATTCCCAGGTCCGCCGCGCCGTGGTCGACGTAGGCGGGGACGTCGGCAGGCCGCACCAGGATCACGCGGACGCGAGAGCGGTCGACCATCAGCTGCCGGCCGAGCTCGTCGGCACTCAGGCGCGCCAGGCCCGAGCGCCCGAGAACACGCAGCGCGCCCGTCAGGAGAGCTCCGGTCGGCAGCGCGATCGCCACCTTGCCCGCGCTCACGTGAGGCCCGCGGCGAGACGAGCCGCCACCTGCTCGGGAGGAAGCCTGCGTGCCCGCGCGCCGCGCGCGGTCCAGGACACCGTCTTCTCGCTGCGGCAGTGGATGAGGTTGACAGCCCCGACGGCGTGCCACCAGGCTCTCGCCTCGCTGTGGTCGCGCGCCTGCGTGTCGACCACGGCCCGCATCCCGAACAGCCTGAGCGTCGAACCCAGCCTCAACGCCGTCTTCAGCCCGGGGCCGGTCCAGGCGACTGCGGCGTCGATGCGCGGGAGAGCCGGCGGCCTCGAGCCGCGCGAGAGCATCTCCCAGACGAGATCGAGCTGGACGACGAAGCCGGTTGCCGGCGCCGGCCTGCCGAACTTCGTGAGCAGCTGGTCGTAGCGCCCGCCCTGGGCGACCGGGCGGCCGACCTCGGCGCCGAAGCCCTCGAAGATGATCCCCGTGTAGTAGTCGAAGTCGCGGATCGCGCCGAGGTCGAGGCTCACGACATCTCCGAGCCCCTGCGCGACGAGAAGATCTCGCACCTCGGCGAGCTCGGCCAGGGCCCGTTCCGAGCGGCGATTGCGTACAAGGCCGGCCGCGGCCTCGAGTATCTCGGGTCCCCCACGCAGGGCGGGGAACCGCAGGAGCAGCTCGTGCTCCGCCGATTTGAGGGGCGTCCTTTCGAGCAGGGACTCGAGGGCGACGAAGTCCCGCGAGGACAGCGCCTGGGTGACGGCCGCTTTGAGCTCCCCGGGGAGCTTGACCGCGTCCATGATCCCGTGGAAGAACTCGGCGTGGCCCACGTCCACCTGGTAGCGGCGCACACCGCTTGCCTCCAGGCACCGGGCGGCCAGCGCGATGACCTCCGCGTCCGCCACCACGCCCTGCGCGCCGATCAGCTCCGCTCCCACCTGGTACGTCTCACGGCGCTGATGGAAGCGCCCTTCGTCCGTCGAAAGGACGGGACCGGCGTAGCTGAGCCTCAGAGGCAGGGGCGCTCCTCTGAGCTTGCCGGCCACGAGACGTGCCACGGGGACGGTGCGCTCGCCGACGAGCGCGACGACCTCGCCGCGCGCGTCGGCGAACTTGAAAAGACGCCGCCGCTGCTCGGGTCCAAGGCCGAGCTCGAGCACCTCGGTGCTCTCGACCATCGGGGTGACGACGTGTCGGTAACCCCAACGGCGCATCTCGGCGAGCACGGACTCCTGGGCCTCGCGGATGGCCTCGGCCTCGGCCGGCAGAAGGTCGCGAAACCCGGGCACGCCGCCCAGCTGGGGGACGCCTGAGTGAGAGCTACCGGCGGTGAAGAGACCTCCGGGCCTGGGCCAGTGGCGCCTCTGTTGGTAATGCGCCCTGCGCGCGCCCGGCGGGTGATGCGCCCTGGGCGCGCCCAGCGTCAGCTCTCATCTTCGTCATCGTCGTCACCGTCGGCGTCCGCATCGTCGCTGAAGTCGATCGGCTCGGCCTCGTCCTCCACCGCGTGCATGCCCTCTTCGATGTCATCGCCGGCGACGGCCTCCACGAGGACCTCTTCGTCGTCGTCCCCGGCGAAGACCTCGACGTCACGGGAGAGCAGGCTCTCCTTCGTGTAGGGTCGGAACTCGACCTCGCGCTTGCGCTTCATCGGAAAGCTCGGCTTGCCGGCAAAGTGCGTGTCCTGGTACGTCTCGCGGACGATCAGCTTCACGGTGCTGCCTTCGCAAGAGGTGACGCCGGCCTGGTAGCGATTGCCGCCCCGCATGAACTTGATGAGGCGGCGCGCGAGCTTCGCTTCGAGCAGGCCCAGCCTTACGCCGCGCGACGTCTCGGCCGAGATCCCGTCGCCGTCGATGCGCAACTCGGCGATGTCACCGGCCGCGACCTTTGAGCAGATGTCGGCGCTGGTGTTCTCCAGCGTGGTGATGACCGTCTTGCCCATCTCCTCGACGAAGAGGTTCAGGTCGACCCTGGTGCCGCCGACCTTCAAGCCTTCTTTCTGGTGGAGCAGCGTGTTGATGCGCGCCGCGTTCTTCTTGGCGATGGAGTTCATGGGGTTGAGCTTGAGCGCGGCCTCGTAGGCGGCCTTCGCATCCTTCAATTTCCCAAGCTCCGCAAGCGCTTTGCCCAACCTGTTCTGTGTTTCCTCGTCCGCCCCAAAGCTCTCGACGATGAACTTGTTCAGCTTGACGGCCTCGTCCCACCTGCCCGCGATGGCTAGCTGCACGGCGTCGTCGGCGTACTGAGAGCGAGGCTTGAGGTGTTCTCCGGTGTCGGTCTTCAAAATGGGCGCGCTCCTAGGGCCTGTTGGAAGGGGGATCACGAGTATAAGTTCTGCTGCGACTCGGCAGACCGTCCGCCGCCTCGCCCCGGCCGGGGACAATCACCCGGTGCCCAGCTCCCCGAAGCTCCCCGGGATCGCGTGCGCGGTCCTCGCCGTCGTCCTCTCCGGCTGCTCTTTTGGCGGCGCGACGCCGGTGGCGGGCAAGACGATCACGATCGGGGTCGACCTTCCACTTACCGGTGACGAGGGCAGGGCGGGGTCCAGCACGTTGAACGGCATCCGCTTCTTCGTATTGAAGCATCCGTCACTGGACGGATACGGCATCGCGATCGACACCCGCGACAACGCATCGCCCGCGGCGGGCGACACGGCGCGCCCCGTGCGGAACGTCGAGGCGTTCATCGGCTCGGCGGACGTCCTCGCGGTGATCGGCCCCTTCGATTCGAGCACTGCGCGTGCCGAGATACCCATCGCCAACCGCGCCCACCTCGCCCTGGTGAGCCCCGCAACGAGCAGCCGGTGCCTGACCAAAGAGCCTTTCCTGCCCGCCTCGTTGAACCCGCTGCGATCGGCCACCTCGTGCGCGGCGGCGGGACTGCCGTCTCCCGGTGACCTGCGGCCGACCGGCGTCAACAACTACTTCCGCCTTTCGACCACAGACGAGCTGCAGGGACCGGCCGCCGCGGACTACGCCTCAGCCCACCTTCACCTTCAGCGTGTGGCGGTCCTGACCGATGGCGAGGCATACGGGCAGGGTCTCGGGGACAGCTTCACCGCGAGGTTCAACAAGCTCGGCGGCACGGTCGTCGCCCATAAGGATTTCAACCCGGCGACCATCCCCGACCTGACCCCATTCCTTCAGGTGGCGAAAACGGATGGCGCCCAGGCGCTGTACTTCGGAGGGGCGTCGTCCAACCAGGGCTGCGCGGTGCGGCAGCAGATGGCGACGGTGTTCGCCGCCGGCGAAGGGGCGCCCTTTCTCGGCGGCGATGGAATCGCACTGGACCCGGCGTGCATCCGCGACTCCGGAACCAACGCCGCCGGGATCTTCGCGACCGTCCCCTCGGTGGACGCAGACGGCATCGCCTCGGCCCAAACTGCGATCCAGTCGTTCAAGAAGCGGTTCGGCGCACCGGCGGACTACGGCGCTTACACGATGACCGCGTACGACGCGACCGGAGTGGTGTACGACGCAATCGACCGCGCGATCAAAGCCGCCGGCGGCAACATGCCCGCGCGCGACAGCGTCGTCGCCGAGCTGGCGGCGACCACGGCTTTTGCGGGCGTCACCGGGACGTTCGGCTTCGATCCGGCCGGGGACACGACGAAAAGGGTGGTGTCGATCTACGAGTCGGCGGGCACCGACCCTAGGGCTCCCTGGACGTGGATGGGTAGCGTTGACTACAGCGTCGCACTACCGTATTGATATAGCGCTGCCTCCAATTCCTTCGGTGAAATAGCCGATTGCCTAAGGCTGCGCTTGACTTGCGCCCACCGTCGAGTCCAAAGTTCTGACCGGAGTAGTGGTTCGGCCATCCCAATGTGGCCGCATTCGCCGCCGGCGCACTCTCGCCCCGCCTCGTGTGAGATGGGAAGAGGGCGGCGTATGAGGGGAGGCAATCGTGACTTGCGTTTCGCGCCTCCCAAAAAACACAAGGGGGAACCATATGGTTCGAGCTAGGGGACTCGCAGTCCTCATTTCGGCGGCTTTCGTCGCCTTCGCCTGCGGCGGCAGCACCGGCGGCAGCACATCGAAGGGAGAGATCGACATCGCCAGCGACCTCCCGGTCTCGGGTGCCGACGCATCCAGCGGCCTGCCCACGCAGCAGGGCGCCCAGTTTGCGATCACCCGTGCCGTCACGGTTCGCGGCTACACCCTGAAGTTCGTGCCCTTCGACGACGCGGTCAACGGCACGCACGACGCCCAGAAGGGCGTCCAGAACGTCCAGGCGATGCTGGCCAACAGCAAGATCCTGGGCATGGTCGGACCGTTCAACTCCGGTGTCGCAAAGGCTGAGATCCCGGTTGCCAACCAGGCGCCCCTCGCGATGATCAGCCCGTCGAACACCAACGAGTGCCTGACGCAGACCTTCGACTACTGCCAGGCCGCCAACGGTTTCACACCGGCGAGCCTCCGCCCGACCGGCTCGAACAACTACTTCCGCGTCGCGGCGGCCGACACCTTCCAGGGACCGGCCATGGCCGACTTCGCCATCAAGGCAGGACCGCCTCCGGCCGGTCTCGGCATCACCAAGATCGCCGTCTGGGATGACGAGGAGACCTTCGGACAAGGCGTCGCGAACAACTTCGCCAAGGAATTCACGGCGAAGGGCGGCACGGTCGTCGATCGCAAGAGCTACGACCCCAAGGCCAAGAAGGACTTCAAGGATTTCCTCGCCTCGGCCAAGGACAAGGGCGCGCAGGGAATCTACGTCGGCGCCACGTCGGCGACCGGCGGCTGCATCGCACGCGGCCAGATGGCCGGGCTCTTCAACCCGGACATCTACTACCTCGGACCGGACGGCATCGGTGACTCGCAGTGCCTGAAGGACTCGGGCTCGATGGCCACGAGCAACATGTTCGCCACCCAG
>DAIPXW010000143.1:0-5914 GCA_036783075.1 Candidatus Dormiibacterota bacterium
TGCCGAGCAGGATGTGCAACGTGGTCGTCTTCCCGGCGCCGTTCGGGCCGAGGAACCCGAACACTTCGCCGCGGGGCACCGTCATCGTGAGGCCGGCGAGGGCCACCGTGTGGCCGAAGCTCTTGGAGAGGTTGACCGTCTGAATGGCGGGCGAGCCGGCGGTCGCCCCTTCCGGAGCGGCCGCCGTCGTTTCCGCTACTGCTTCACCCACGCGCGCAGGCTATAACGCCTGCCTAGCTCAAATGGTTAGCGATGTCGATCGCGTCAGACTGCTTGACCGTGCCGGCGACGACGTACACGACGCCGTTCTTGACCCAGATGACTCCCGAGCCGACGCCGGTGTTGTCGCCGAGCGCGACGCCCTTGACGCCCTGCACGGTGACGGTGGTCGAGGTCGCGTACTGGATTGGAATCGGGATCGGGAGCGTTGTGCTCGGGTCACCGATGCCCTTGATCGCAGCGGCCAGCTCCGGCGACAGGCCGGGCTGCGCCAGAAGATAGCTCTCCATCTGCTTCACGGTGAGCTGCGTCGAGGTGGCGATGGGTGCGCTCGATTCAGCGACGATCAGCTGCGGCAGGTTGGCCTGCGAGATGTCCGAGCTGGAACCCGGTTTGTTGAGGTTGCCGAAGATCTCGGCGACGGCCGGGCCGACGCTCACGGTGAGCTGGGCTCCGTCCGCGCCCGCGGGGAGCGGGGGAAGCGGCTTGCCTGTCTTGGCTGCGGCTGCAGCTGCCTTGGCGGCGCTGAAGGTGAAGACCGCGGTGGCCTTCGACATCGCGGCGTAGGTCACCGTTGAGGAAACTCCCGGTGGGAGATTCGTCACGGCCGGCACCTTGAGGCCGGTCGCGCTCGCGGCATCCGCCGCGCTGGTGACGACCTGCAGCTGCGGCTGCGTGGTCCATGCGAAAGTGCCGTAGTCGCTCAGCTGGGACAGCGACTGGAGGTCCGCGACGGTCACGGGGACCGGCGTGACTGTGCTGGGCGCGAAGACGGTCCCGTTTTCGGCGATCGCGGTGGCGAGCAGTGCGACGAGCGCCGCGGCTGCAGCGAAGGCGAGCATCATCGGCCTCGATCCCGGCCGGAGGACCGGCAGGCGGAAACCGAACCGCGGCTGCGCGGCCGGCGTCGCCAGCACCCGCTTGAATGCCGCCGCGGTGTCGACCTTCAGCTCAGGCGCGGCGAGCAGGGTCGCTATCGAGCCCGCATCGTCCGCCACGGCCTTGTAGCGGCCCTGGCAGTCCGCGCACGACTCGAGGTGGCGCGCGTCGGCGCTGTTCTTTGAGTCCGGGTCGTCGACCATCCGGCGCAACGTCCCTTCAGTTAGATGTGCCACGAGTGACCTCCTTGCGCAGGGCTGATTCCGCGCGTCTTAGCAATGTTCCGACCTGACCGATACCGACGCCGAGCGCCTGCGCGACCTCGGCATAGCTGAGACCGCTGGCGCGCAGGACAAGCACCGCTGCCGGTTTGGGCGCCAGACGGCCGAGAGCCCGGCGTACCTCCCGCCGGTCCTCGTTCACCTCGACCTGCTGCTGCGGGTCGAGGATGCGCGTCCCTTCCTCCGCTGCCTGGGCCAGCTCGCGTCGCTGGCGCCGGCGCGCTCCGCGGAGCCTGTTGAGCGCGGTGTGAGCCGCCGCGCGATGCAACCATGCGGGAGCGTACTGGGCGCTCGCCGAGTGCAGCCGGTGGAAGTCGATGAAGACCTCCTGGGCGACGTCCTCGGCTTCGCTGGGATCGCCCAGGACGCGGTTGGCGATGCCCGCCACGCGTCCGTACTCGGCGGCGAACAGGGCTTCGAAGGACTGCTCGTCCGATCTAGTGCCCGCCATCCGCCCTGCCACCTCGAGGTGAATGCCCACTACCTGTCAAGCACCGCGACGCGCGCGTTTGTGACAGGTTCAAGCCGCCTTACGGCGCCGGAACAGGTGCCGTGTCACCTCGGCGAGGAACGGGCCGCCCCAGATCCCCACCGAGAGAAGAGCGGCGAACAGCACGACCGCGTCGATGCTCTCTCTGCCCGCCCCCGCCCAATAGACGTCCTGGAGGTTGAGCCACAGCGCGAACTCGTCGAGCGTGAGCGCGGCGCCCACCCCGTACATGACCGCGGTCAGGCTGGCGAGCCAGTTGGAACCGGTGCCCGCTTCGATCAGCCAGAGGTACCCGACCGCGAGCAGCAACAGGATTCCCCAGACCAGGTGGTGGATGTGAAGGCCACCGCTGGTCACGTTGTGGAAGGGTCCGACGCCCGCTCGGATGAGGTGGGTGATCCCGCGCACGATCCCAAACGTGATGAGGAACGCCAACGAGGCGAGGAACAGGCGCTCCCGGCGCTCGCTGCGGAAATGGAGCTGGTAGATCCTCTTGAGCGCGTTCAAAGGTGGACCTGCCCACCCACTATCCGGCCAGGGGTCTCCTGCGGCGAGCGGTTCGCGTCATCTCGTCTTCGAGGATCGCGAAGTCGTTGCGCGGCAGCGCGTGGATGTGGCCCTGGAAGGCGAGCGTCCAGTGCTCGGGCGGCCACTTGCGGACGTAATCCAGGCGGTATGCGAGCTCCTTGGCCGGCACCCAGTCGGCTTCTTCGAGCACGACGTCGGACCTTATGTGCACGCGCCACGGGTAGTCTTCGTCCCGTCGCGCCGACCGCCAGATCGGCGTGTGGTCCTCGTACATCGGTGAGGCGACAGTGACCGTGGCAGCGAACGCCATGCGGCCCGTCACGTAATAGAGGACGCGATCGCCGACCCGCATCGTCTCGACGCGCCGCCGGTGGCGGCTCTTGAGTCCCTGGATCGTGAAGCCGTGCTCGCGCGTCTTGCGGAAGTTGTCGGGCGAGGTGACGATCATCCAGTACTGGGAGGCACGCGCTTCGGAGCGCCCAGACTTGCGTTTGCGCTTGGAGCGGCCAGCGCGGGCCGGGCGCTCCGCGGCTTCGGCTGTGGGGGCGGGGGCGATCACGTCTGAGTCGGACACGAGCGAATTGTCTACTCCAGCACTGGGCGCGCGGGGCCGAGATCCTGCGGCTCCGGCAGCAAAGCGGTGAGGTTGCGGATCTGGGCGATGTGGCTCATCTCGTGGCGCGCAACCAGGCGGCAGAGCTCAAGGAGCGTGACCTCGCCGCCGCGGGGGTCGTTGAGCTTGCGGTCCCACTCGGCCTTGCCCCAGCCGTGCAGGAGGTCGACCGTCCGGCGGCGCACGCGGGCGAAGTCCTCCAGCGCTTCCTGGAGCGGGCGCTCGAGCTCACCGTCATGGCCGGGATCGATCGTGGCTCGCACGTCGGCTGTCGTCAGGCCGTCCAGGTGGGCGTGGCGGAGCAGGCCGTCGACCTTCGACCCCGAGTCGACGAGGTGGAACATGAGGCTGCCCAGCGTCGGGAAGGCGGGGCCGTGGCGGTAGCGGAGCCGCGTCTCGTCCAGCCCGTAGACGAGATCGCTGATGCGCTCCGGCACCGAGCTCATCAGCAGAACGACGTCGGCAGGCGACATCTCCTCGTCGAGTTCCATCGCCCAAGACTGACATACTCCGATGGATGGCCCAGGCGCAGGTCGCGTGCGACAAATGCGGCACGGAGCTTGTCCCCAACGCCGCCTACTGCGAGCGCTGCGGTGAGCGCACCAGGCGCGCGCGCAGGTTGGTCCGCCTCGCGATCCGGGTTGAGCTCCTGTTCTTCGCCCTGGTCGTGATCCTGGTGATCGGCTTCACGTGGATCTACGCGGCCCAGCATTAGAGATATGAGGGAAAACCTAGATGGTTTTCCCTCATCGCGCGTGCGGCTTCGCCGCAAGCGCCGCTCCCATTCCGTTCAAGGGACTGACGAGAGTCACTCCTGGCTACGCGTGGTAACGGAAAGGTGTCGACACGGGACGGTCGGAGTGAATCCCGCCTGCCAGCCACGCTTTAAGGGAGTTGTCCCCGGCGCAGCGGGAGAGGACCGACGAGGCCTACCTTCGGTATACGGCTTTGCCGTCCACCTCGTCTTTGTTCAGGCGTTTGTTCAGGTGTAGGCCTTCGAGCAGGAATTCGATCACCGACGCTCGCACCTCGGGGCGGTCTGGGAGGCTGAGCTTCTTCAACGCCGTCGCCAGCTCGGGCAGGTCGCCCATCGCGCGGGTGTACGTGCGCGCCGGGATGCCCTCACCGACCTCCAGCATCGCCCCGTCCTCGAAGCGGGTCACGACCCCGTCGAACTGCGATGCGGAGAAGTGCCGGCTGAAGACCGCGCTGACCGCTCCTCGCTCGAGCCGTGAGAGGACCTGCTCCTCCTTGCCCTCGTCGAGGGCCTCGATCTCCACGCGACCCGCGGTCGACGAGGCGAGAAACGCGAGGTCGGTGATGCGCGGCACGGCCAGCGTTTCGCCCAGCCGTGCGGCTCGGCGAATCGCGTTGCTTGCAAGATTCTCGAAGTTCGCGATCGACATGCGCACCGAGACGCCGGACGACTGAGAGATGTGCGGGCTGCGGCGCGCGAGGTGCGTGAGCTCGGCCACGATCTCTTTCATAAAGGAAGGGAAGATGAGCTCGAAGTCCTCGGGGGCAGGATGCTTCTCGGCTTCCATGATCTGCATCTCTTCGCCGATGCTCAGCGGGTAGTGGGTGCGCACCTGCGAGCCGAACCGGTCTTTGAGCGGGGTGATGATTCGACCGCGCGACGTGTAGTCCTCGGGGTTGGCGCTCGCGATGACGAACAGGTCGAGCGGCAGCCGCACGCGATAACCGCGGATCTGCACGTCCTTCTCTTCCATGATGTTGAGAAGGCCGACCTGGATGCGCTCGGCCAGGTCGGGTAGCTCGTTGATGCCGAAGATTCCGCGATTGGTCCGCGGCACGAGGCCGTAATGGATCGTCAGCTCGTCGGCCAGATAGCGGCCCTCGGCGACCTTGATCGGATCGACCTCACCGATCAGGTCGGCGATCGAAATATCTGGCGTGGCGAGCTTCTCCCCGTATCGGCGGTCCCGCCCGATCCATTCGATCTCGACCTTGTCACCGTTCTTCGCGACGAGGTCCAGGCAGCGCCGGCAGATGGGCGCGTACGGGTGGTCGTTGATCTCGCAGCCCGCGATCGCGGGCACCTGCGGGTCGAGGAGCGAGACCAGCGCACGCATGATCCGGCTCTTCGCCTGCCCTCGCTCGCCGAGGAGGATCACGTCATGGCCGGAGATCACCGCGTTGGCCAGCTGTGGGAGGACGGTTTCGTCGTAGCCGACGATGCCTTCGAGCAGGGTCTCGCCGGAGCGGAGGCGGGCCAGGAGGTTGCGGCGCATCTCCTGCTTGACGGTCTCGCGGCGGTGGCCGCTTGCGCGAAGCTCTCCAATGGTTCGTGGCTGGGCTGGAGTCACCCCTGCACTATAGACAAGAGCCGCAGGGTGTTTGTCAGCGTCCCTGACCCCGGCACTGTCCGGCCGGCGCGCGAGATGGGAACTCGGCGCAAAGCAATCACCTAACGCCAGATTCGGTCTTTGGCGCAGTTAAACTGTCCGGCGCTTTGACCCAATCGATCCGCGCGCGATACGAAGTTGCGCACGACGAGGGACGGCCTCTTGTCGGCGGTCATCGTGGCAACCCCGCCGATCACCCAGAGAACACGATCCGCTCGTTCAGCTCGGCCATCGCCGCCGGCTGCGATCTGATCGAGTGCGATGTCCACCTTTCTTCGGACGGGCGGCTGATGGTCATCCACGACCACAGCCTCGAGCGCACGACCAACGGCAAGGGCCTGGTGCGCGACCACAGTGCCGCCGAGCTGCGCAAGCTCGACGCCGGGCACGGCGAGCGGATCCCCTACCTCCAGGAGGTGATCGAGCTCGCCCTGGGCAAGGTCGGCCTCGTGATCGAGATCAAGCAGATCCCGGTCCCTTACCCCGGCCTCGAGGACAAGCTGGTCGCCATGCTCCGGCAGCTCGGGGCCGTCTCCGA
>DAIPXW010000144.1:0-5914 GCA_036783075.1 Candidatus Dormiibacterota bacterium
CCGCGAAGGTGATGTACTGGGCGGTCGCTCCCAGCAAGAGCAGCATGACCGCGGTCGCAAGGGTGGCCGCTCCGAGGGCGCGCCGCGCCGAATCCTTGCTCGACCGCACGCCCCACGCCGCAGCGACGGTGAAGATGAGCATCCCGACGAGCAGGGCCACTCCGGGGATCCCGGCGCGAAACGCGGCCCATAGGTACTCGTTGTCGACGAATGTGGTCAGCGGCGCCGGCACGGAGCTCGGGATCACCGTGCCGGTGCCGAGCCAGATGTGGTCCGAGAGGGCGGGGATTATGAACTCGTTCCAGTAGCGGATGCGCGTTTGCATGCTCTCGGGAAGCGCGAAGCCCTGGGCGGTGACCAGCTGCTGCGAGTCGAATCGCGCGCTGATCAGCGGCCACAGGAACACGAGGCTGACAAGGCCGAGGACGAGGGTGACCACGAGCTCTTTTGGAATCCGCTTCCCGTAGAGCACGATGATCACCGTCACCACCGGCAGCGCTGCCAGCGGAGCCCAGGTCTCGCTGACGACGACGCCGAGCACGCCGGCTCCCATCACGATCGTCAACCAGCGGCTCGAGAAACCGGGATGGCGCACCGTGGCGATCGCGAGCGCGATGATGAAGGTCAGGGTGCCGAACGCGCCGACCGCGCTGTAGTGCCCGAGGGTGGAGCTCGGCCTGAATGAGGACAGGACAGGCGCTGGGAAGTAGTCGACCACGAACGTCCTCACGCCGGGCAGGTTGACGAGCTCCGCCGCCGCGATCGCGGAGACGAGGACGCCTGCGAGCATCGCGCTGTTGAGAACGACCTTCAGACCGTGGTCACCGAACGGGGTCCGCGAGAAGACGTAGTAGACGGCGAAGAAGAGCGCCGGCGAGAAGACCGTCTGCCACGTGGTCAGGTCGGCCGGGTAGCGCGTCAGTGTCAGGACCATCCACGGAATCGCGACGCTGCCGATGACGTAGCAACCGACGGCCAGGTCGAGCCCGCTCACGGGGCGAACGCGGCGGATCGTGGCCTGGTGTGCGATGACACCGGCGAGCACGATGAGCAGGATCACCTCGTTGGGTTTCAGCGCCGGGATCACCGCGCCGCGTGCGAGACCGGCGGTCAGCGGCACGGTCAAAACCAGCGCGGCGCACCCGAACAACGGCCGGCGGACGGTCAGCAGGAAAAGCCCAAGTGCGGCAACGCCTCCGACGCCGGCGATCACGAGTGTCAACTGGAGCCCATCGTTACCGGCGCGTGCGGCGGCGGATCACCTGGGGTTCACCGGTCGCGCGCCTCAAATCGCCGCCCCGGCCACGCCGCCGCCGTATCGCAGCCCGAGGGCTGCCAGGTATCGAGGAGCCAGCACATCCCAGCTGATGCTCCGCATCGCGAGTCTTGCCCGCTCCGCCTGCTGTTCGGCCGCCTTTCGGTCGCGCAGCAATCGATCGGCCTGCGCCGCAAGGCCTGTCGCGTCGCCTGGTTCGAAGTACGCAACCGTTCCGGCGGGAAAGTGATGCGCGATCGTCGGCAGCCGCGCGCTCACGACTGGGACGTCATGCTCCACGTACTCGAGCAGCTTCGTGGGCAGCAGCAGCTCGCCGTACCCGTCGGCGATGATCGCGACGATGCCGATCGAAGCCTGGCGGATCTCTGCCATGGCCGCCGACCATGGCAGGAAGCCACGAAAGACGACGCGGTCGGCGATCCCGAGCTCTTCGGCCAGGGCGACGAGGGTGCCCTTGTACTCGCCGTCCCCCAGGACGCGCAAGGTGAGATCCGGCCAGTCGCGACGAAGGAGCTCGAGGGCGCGGATCGCCACCTGGACGCCATATCGCTCCACCAACGAGCAGTGGGTGACGATGAACGGCGCATCCGGAGCGGCCGCTCTCGAGTCCGAATGGAGGACACGGACCGGCTGCGTGTTCGGCAGCACCGAGATCTTTCCGGGGTCGAGACCGCGATCCACGAGGACGTCCATGCACTGCTTGCTCACCACGATCACGTGGTCTGCCCAACGCGTCGCAGCCCACTCGATCCAGCGCGCCCAGCGGAGCATTGGATGGCCACGCCCGAGCTTGAGCCTCGCTGCCGTCAGCTCGGGGGTGAGCTCGAACATCTCGAGCACGACGCGCGCCCCTCGCAATCGTGCGATCACCGCCACGAAGACGAGGAAATCCGGAAGGTTGTCGACCAGGACGGCGCGGTACCTGTGGCGAATCGACAGCGCGATGGAGATCGGCAACGACCATAGGAAGAACGCGAGATATTCCCAGATGTACCTGAGCGCTCCGCTGCGCCGATGCTCGAGTCGCATCCGGCGAATCGTGAGCGAGGGGTCGCGCTGAACCTCCCCGTCCAGGGGCCTCTCGCTCGCCAGGCAAAGCAGGTCGACACGCGCACCTTCTTCGAGCAGCTGCGCCACGTTCCGACGAAGGGTCGCGTGGCTTGGATACGGATGCTCGCTGACGATCAGGACGCGGTGCGCTGCTGCCAAGCGAAGTCCCCCTCGTCGTCGATGATGGCCCGGAGTCGCGCAACAGCCGATTCCCGTTGCGCCCTGAGCTCCGTATCGAGCGCGAGGCTGCGCTTCGCGAGCTCGTCCTCGGTGTCCAGCGCGCGACTCACGGCGGCGGCGATCGCTGCAGGCTCGTTCGAAGAGAAGAGCGCCGCATTTCCAAATCGTCCCCTCAGCCCGGGCAGGTCGGACAGCACCAGCGCACGACCGAGACCGACTGCCTCGAACGCCGCTCTGTTCATGATCCGCGGATCTGTGCTGAACACGCCGACCACGTCAGCGGCAAGGAGCTCGCCGAGAAATACCGGGTACGCGAGGTAGCCGGTGAACACGACGTTGGCCGGCGAGCCGGCGCGAAGCTTTTCCGCAAGGAGCGAAGGGTCGCCCGTGAAACGAAACTCGACGTCCGGCTGCAGCCTGGCCGCCTCGATGACGTCGGCCACCGGCTCGTTCGAGTCGAAGCTGCCCGCGATCACCACCCGGCGTCCCGCGGCCGGCGCCGGCAGGCTCGCCTCACTCCGGTTCGGGAGGTCATCGGGAAGAACCATCGCTCGGGCGCCCCATGCGCTCACCATCGCCTCGAGCTCGTCCGTGTGGAGGAGGACCACCCGCACTCGGCGCAGCAGCCACCTGTGCAGCGGGCGTGCCCAGGCCCATTTCCTGGAATGGAAGGCCCCCGTGTGGCAGTCGACCACCAGTGGCCTTCCGTGGACCACGCACCACAGCCACGCGACGAACGGAGCAAAGACGGGAGGCGTGATGACCAGGACCGTTTGCGGATCGTCGCGCGAGAGGACGCCCCAGGTCTGGAACGCCTTGATCACGTAGGACAACGGCCGGATCGCTACGCGTGGACCGGCGAAACCGTCGCCGAAGAATCGAGCCTGGCCACCGAGCGCCGATGCCAACGCGCTTGTTCGCGGTTGAAAGCGCGTCCAGGCGACAGCGTCCAGGGACGACGGCTTCATTGGCCGCCGGGACCTCGCCAGGTCGGAAGCCGGAGCTCGTTGACCGCCATCTCCAGGACCTCTGGCTCGGGCCGCTCAGAATCGGTCTCGATCACAGATTTCGCCGACTCGGTCACCAGGATGCTGGCCGCCACCTGGATGCCCGCGAGGCGCAGCGTTTCCGTGGTCTTCTTGACTTCCGAGAAGCGGGTGGCGCGGGCCGTGGCCACCACGATCGCGATGTCTGCGGTGCGGGCGAGCGACACCGCGGTCGGATCCCTGTCCGGCGAGGGTGCCGACATTATGGTGAGGTCGTACTTGCCGTCCGCTCCGTTCAGCGCCTCGTTCGCGATGCGACTGCCGCCGTCGGTCGGAGCGCTGACGATGGTCATCATCGATCCGTTTCGCCCGGACTGCTGGTGCATCACGTAGGTACTTGCCTCGGCGTCGACCACGAGCACACGCTGGCCCGCCTTCACCCCCGCCATTCCGAGGCCGGCCGCGACCGGGCGGACTCGGTCACGTGACGAAGCCGCCACGACGAGGACTTTCGTCAGGTGCGGATGCTGTGCGAGCAGGGTTGCACGGGCAAGGGCATACGGCTCGGATGCGCGACCGGCCAGCGATCCCGAATCGCGCGGCGAGACGGCGACGACCAACCGGGTGCCCGCCGCGACCGAAAGAGCCTCGGGCTCGAACAGCCGGTCGTCGTATCGGTCCAACAGGATGACGGTCAGCAGGGCTACGCAGAGCCCGGCCACCAGGCCGACCGCCAGGTAAATCAGCGGGTTGGGGTCGAAAGGCTTCTGCGGTGGGACCGCGGACTGCACCAGCGTAAGGGCCCCGGCAAGCTGGTCCTCCTGGATGACCAGGTCCTGGCTCTTGGCGTAGGTCGCCGAGTACTGGCTCTGGAGCAGGTCAAGGTTTGCCTGGTCGCCCGCGATCGCGGCTTGCCGGCCTGGCGCGGTCTGCTTCTGCAGCGCGTCAATGTTGGCCTGCTCGGCCTGGATCTGGGTGAGGAGCCGTTTGAGCTCGGCGTCCAGGTAGGTCCGCGTCGGGGCGATCAGCTGGTCCACGTCAGCCTGGTTCTGGTCGATCATCGCCGCCGCGACCGCGTTCGCCAGAGCCGCCGACGCGGTCGCCGACCCGGCAGTCACGTTGACGCCGATCCAGTCCGTACCCTTGACCGTGGCCGCGCTCACATGCGGTGCGAGCGATGTCGCATCGCAGCTGAACCCGGGCGTCGTTGCGTTGTTGAAGTACGTTCCGGAGCACGCGCGCTCGAGCACCGGGCGGCTGGTGGCAGTCTGAATGAAGTGCGCGCTCAGCAGCTCGCCTGCCTGCAGTGCGAGATCGAACCCTTGCGACGAGTTGTAGCGCTCGTCGACGAAAAGAAGCGCCGTGCCCTGGTAGACGGGGGGCCTGACGATCGCCGCGACGCCTGCCCCTAGCGTGAAGACGCCGACGATCGCGATCAGCACGTAGAGGCGGTGCCTGATGGCATTGACGATGGTCTTGAGCGCCGCGCGTTCGTCCATGGCTACAGTCGCGCCGGGAAACGGCCCAACAGCGCAGGGGCAGTCAGCAACAGGATTTGAAGGTCGAGCCGGAAGGTGCGCTCACGGACGTAGCGCACGTCAAGCGTCATCATCTCTTTGGCCGACACCCTGTCCCGTCCCGAAACCTGCCACAGCCCGGTCATGCCGGGCTTTACACACTGCCGCTCGAAGTACCAGGGCTGGTAGTGCTCCAGCTCGTACGCGATGCCCGGACGCGGACCGACAAGGCTCATCTCGCCCCGCAGCACGTTGAAGAGCTGGGGGATCTCGTCGAGGCTGGTCCTCCGCAGAAAGCGACCCGCGCGCGTGATCCGGGGGTCGCTGAGACTCTTGTACGCACCGCCGTTCGGTTGGGCGGCGAACCACGCCGACGAATCCGCGCGGTGTCGCTGGTCGTCACTCCGGTGATACATCGAGCGGAACTTCCACATGAGGAAAGGCCGCCCATCCCGGCCCACCCTCTCCTGTCGGAAAAAGACTGGCCCGCTGCTGTCAAGGCGCACGACCAGGGCCAAAAAAGCGATCAGCGGCAGAAACAAGAGCGTTACTGCCGTCCCTGCGACCAGATCGAGCGGGCGCGTCCAGAGGCCCAGTGCGTACGCCGTCGACGGCGCCGTCGTTTCCGAGCGGAGATCCTGGCGCTGCACATCCCGCGGGGAGCCAGGAGGGCAAGCTTCCATCAAGTGCGAAGGCACCTCACATTTGCAGCCTAGGAGGGCGTCCTGCGGCCGTAAATAGGCAAAGGTCCCAATCCGCGGGACAGCGCGCGCGGGGGTCGGGACTTGTCAACCAGGCCGTCGGCGATTCGCCCGTGCTCACCAGCCGAGGAGGCGCTTCAGGCGGCGGCCCACGTCGACGGCGGCTCCTTTGACCGCGCCGGCCGGATCCCAACCGACGCCGGC
>DAIPXW010000145.1:0-5876 GCA_036783075.1 Candidatus Dormiibacterota bacterium
TGAACAAGGCATGGCTGAACGCGGTCGCCGCATTCATCGTTGGCGTGCTGCTTCTGCTTTCCCTGGTCCTGGTGGTTTCGACCGTTTTCCCGACGGTCGACGTCACGACGCTGGTCGTAGGCCTCGCCACGGCATTGGGAGTGGTCTTGCTGGGCGGCGGGGTCTGGCTGTGGCTCGGCGGGCGTCATGCGGAGCCGGTGCCGAGGGTATCCCAGGCGGAGCGCGAGAACTGGCGGATGCCGGCACTTGCGTTGCTCGAGAGGCCTACGTGGTCGGCCGCCAGAAGGATCGCGATGCTGACGCTCAGCGGCTACCTCGTGGTCGCGATCGTTCTCCTGGCCGTCAAGGCCGTCCAGCTCGCCACCGGGCACTGAGCTCTCGGTCGCCGGTACGCGTCCGGATCGCCGGCGACGTTGACAACTCGCTTACAAACGCACCCCGTCCGCCCTCGTAGAATTGTTGCCCGTGCCGCTCGGTTTCAAGCCGGGCAAACGCGCTCGCCGCTCGCGCGGGCGCCTGAGCCCTTTCCGCACCATCGTCGTTGCCGTGCTCGCGCTGGCGATCTCGGCGGTGGCGGGCGGCTTCGCGTACTTCGTCCCCGCGTTCGCAACAGCCCTCAACTCGACGGGTATCGCGGTCAACGTTCCTTCGCCCTCGCCCACGTCGCTGCTGTTCTCGCCGACTTCGTCCCCAAGCCCTGCGTCGCAGGGGGGCCCATTCACCGTGCTGCTCCTGGGGTCTGATGACGACTCCAAGTTCAGCGCCGACCACGTCCTGACCCAGTCGATGATCCTGATGCGGGTGATTCCCGCGACCAAGCAGGTCACCATGCTGTCGATCCCGCGCGACCTTTACGTGCACCTGTCCCCCGGTGGGTACGGGAAGATCGACGGCGCGTATTCATATGGCGGGGCGGGCGCCGCAATCGCCACGGTCGAGCAGGATTTCGGCGTCCATGTCGACCAGTACATCTGGGTCGGCCTGCTCGGTTTGATCAAGGTGATCGACGCCATCGGCGGGATTGACGTCGTGACCAGCCACCCGGTCCTCGACGATTACTACCCCGCAGACGTGTTCAGCAGCTATGCATTCGACTACGAGCGGGTGGCCGTGCTCGCCGGCCCCCAGCACCTGGACGGGGTACACGCGATGCAGTACGTCCGCTCACGGCATGGTGATCTCCAGAGCGACTTCGGGCGCTCGCAGCGGCAGCAGGCGGTCCTGCTCGCCATTCGTTTGAAGGCCAAGCAGCTCGCGCCGGAAGACATCCCGGCTCTCGCGACAGCCATCGGCGGCGAGCTGAAGACCAGCTTCAGCCTCGACCGCGTGGCCCAGCTGGTCCCGCTGGCGGCGAGCTTCGACAACCCCGACGCGATCAACCAGATCGTTCTTCTGCCGCCCTACACGCATGGTGGCGGCCCGGGGGGAAGCATCAACGCCAACTGGGGTCTCATCCTGCCGCTGGTGCACCAGTACTTCCCGTGATAGCGCGGACCCTGCTCGCCATCGGTCTGTCCATCCTGATGGCGTGCGGCGCCACCACCTCGTACATCTATCTCTCGTCTCGTCAATCGAAGGTGGTCGTGCCGCCGCAGAAACCGACCGCGGCCACTCCCCGCGCTCAGGCGTTCACGCTGCCTGGCACCCTTTACCTGGCCCAGTCCGGCGCCATCTACAGCCTCAGCGCAGGCAGGTTTCACCAGCTGACTCCGGAAGCCGGCTGGACGCAGCCGGCCCTTATGCCTGACCCCCGCTACATGCTGGCGGTCAAGCAGAGCGCGCAGTACTCGGATGTTTACGCCATGACCCGGTTCGGCAACGTCGTTAATCAGCTGACTAACAACGCTGCCCCGCGAAACTCGGACTCTGGGCTCAACCATTGGTCGTTCTACCCAAGGGCCAGCTCGGACCAGCGCACGCTCTGGATGGCTTACGACGCGCCCAAATTCGGATATGACGTCGTTCTGTCGGTGTGGGCAGTGCCTTTCGGCGGCAATATCCGGCAGGGCAAGCTCTGGACCATCTCGAACGACTACACGGGAGGCGACGTACAGCCGATCCCGCTGCCGACGGGAGGAATCATCTACACGAAGTACTCATACGGACCGGACCTCAAGCTGATCGGCCAGCTCTGGTACACGAACCGGGCCGGTTCGGTGGGCAGGGCGCTAACGAGCCCGTCCGAGGATTGCGGCGAACCCGCCGTGTCTCCCAACGGACAGCAGCTCGCGATGATCTGCTCGTACGAGAAGCAGATCTCCAACCTTGTGATCGTCCCGTGGACCGGCTCCAGCATGGGAGCCCGCACCACGGTGATCTCGGACCAGATGGTTGCGGAGCCGGTCTGGGCGCCCGATGGGTCCGGGATCGCATATCTCGCGCCGGGCGTGGCGGCCGGACCTTTCCAGCTTTGGTGGCTCCCACGAGCCGCCTACAACCCGCCGGCGCCCAGCCCGGTCCCGACGCCGACTCCGACGCCCGGCGGCCCGCACAACGGGCCCCTGCCCAGCCCAACCCCGACCGTCGCGCCCACGCCGCCGCCGGTGAAACCGATCCAGGTCACCTCAGACCTTGGTTTCGACGCCACCTCGCCGATGGCGTGGGCGCCGTAACCGAGAGCTAGCAGCCCGGCCCGTCGCGCACCAGCACTGGCTCCGAGGCGGCAGCCGCCGCCTGCCCGGCCGAGATCAGGCGATCGGAGACCATGGCCGCCAGCACGTGGTCGCGGCGCGCCTTGGCGGCCGCCGAGTCGACCGTGGGGTCGTAAAGTGAGGGCGCCTGGGTCACGCCCGCGAGGAGTGCGTACTGGCCCAGCGTGAGCCTGGCGAGCGGAGCCTGGAAGTAGGCGCAGGCCGCCGAGGCCACCCCGTAACGGTTGAGACCTGTGGTGATCTCGCTCAGGTAGTCGGCCAGGATCTGGCGCTTGCCGATCACCCTCTCCACCTTCAGGGCCAGGACCATGCCCTCCAGCTTGTTGTAGCCGCGGTCCGAGCCGCCGAGGTAGACGTCCTTGACCAGCTGCTGCGTGATGGTCGAGCCGCCCTGGCACAGGCAGAAGTTGGTCACGTCGTACAGCACGGCGCGCCCGAGACCGATCGAGTCGATCCCATGGTGGGAGTAGAACCGCTCGTCCTCGGTGGCCACCACCGCCTGCGCGAGCATCGGTGGGACCTCTTCCGGGTTCAAAAGGACGACCCCGTACCGGTCGGTCAGGGTTCGCACCCGCTGCTGGATGTCCGTTGCCGGGGGGGTCCAGACCCACATCGTGACCAGGCTCGGGCTCACCAGGGCGATCGCCGACACAAGGGCCAGGGCAAAACGGCGCAGCGGCGCCGGCGCGCGTTTCAACACCTCACGCCCACGCTGCGTAGCAACGAGGCGGACGAGCGTCGAGTTACGCCGTCACAACCCGGTTTGAGCATCGTCCGTTGATCTAAGTTACGTCCGATGGCGATCATCGTCTGCCCGCAGCCGCAGGCCGCAGAGATCGGCCTCGACGTGATGCGGCGTGGCGGAAACGCCGTCGACGCGGCGGTCACATGCGCATTCGTCCAGGGCGTGATCGACCCCCAGATGTGCGGCATAGGCGGCTGTGGCGTGATGCTCGTTCACAGCGCGAAGGACGGCGACTCGCTGCTCGAGTTCTACTCGACGGCCGGCTCCCGCGCCACCGAGGACCAGTGGGAGCACGTCTTCATCCGCGAGGCGGCGGACCGCTACGGCTACGTGCTCGAGGGATTCGTCAACGACGTCGGGTATCAGTCAGTCGGCGTGCCGGGGACGGTGGCTGGCCTTTTCGAGGCGCTCACGAGGTTCGGGTCTATCTCATGGGAGCAGGCGATCGAGCCCGCGATCTCGATCGCGCGGCAGGGCTTTCCCGTCAGCGGCTTCATGCACGGCTACTGGACCACCGACTATGGGCCGGACGTCGTGCCCAACCGGCGGAGGATCCAGGTCTCCCCGGCGGCCAGGGCGATCTACACGCACGACGGCGAGCTCTACGCCATCGGGGAGCTCATGGTTCAGAAGGATTACGCGGCCACGCTCGCGCGCCTGGCGCGCGAAGGCCCTGACGTCTTCTACAAGGGCGAGATCGCCGACGCCATGGCTGCGGACTTCGAGGCCAACGGCGGCTTCATCACCAAGGAGGACCTGGAGAGCTACTCGGTCAACGTGACAGAGCCCTTGAGAGGCACCTATCGGGGCCGGCAGATCGTCGCGGCGGGGCCTCCGGCCGGCGGCCTGACGCTGCTGCAGATGCTCAACTTCCTCGAGGGCTACGACCTCGGAGCCCAGGGCTGGCCGAGCACGGAGTCGGCGCGCCTTCTCATCGAAGCGATGGCGTGGGCGGTGGCCGACCGCGAGCTGCACATCGCGGACCCCCGCTTCATCGAGATCCCGACCGGCGCGCTCGCCGACAAGCAGTACGCCGCCAAAGCGCGAGAGGTGGTCGCGGCCGGTGCCAGGGCCCACGACCGCGCGGACACCACCCAGGTGTGCATCGTCGACGACGCCGGCAACGCGGTCTCCCTGACCCATACGCTCGGGTCCGCGAGCGGCGTGGTGACGCCGGGCCTGGGGTTTGGCTACAACGACTACATGAACTGTTTCGACCCGCGTCCAGGCCGCCCCAACTCGGTTCGCCCGGGCAAGACCCGCGTGACCATGATGACCCCGACCTTTGTCTTCGACCGCGGCCGGCTGCGCGTGTGCGTCGGCGCGCCCGGCGGCACGAAGATAGTGACCGCGATCCTGCAGGTGCTGGTCAACGTGCTCGATCACGAGATGTCGCCTGTCGAGGCCGTGAGCGCGCCGCGCGTCGACTTCCAGGGCGACGTTGTGCAGCTGGAGGCCAGGATCCCCCACGTGGTGAGCGAGGGCCTCGAGCGGCATGGTTACCAGGTCAACCGGCGCACACTGAACTACGACTCCTACTTCGCGCGCCCACAGGTGATCGTCGCGGAAGGGGACGGGTTCCTCCGCGGCGCCTCAGATCCGCGCAAGGACGGCGGCGCGGCGTTCGAGACCGAGACGAAATGAGGTTCAAGGACAAAGTCGCACTGATAACCGGTGGAGGCCGGGGGATCGGCGCTGCGACGGCGCAGCTGCTCGCGCGGGAAGGCGCGAGGGTCGCGGTGTCGGACGTGGACGTCGCCCCCGCGCAGGAGGTCGCCGGGCCGATCAACGGGATCGCGGTCGCATGCGACGTGACCGACGGCAAGCAGGTCGACGCCATGATCCAGCGGACGGTCAAGGAGCTCGGAAGGCTCGACATTCTTGTCGCGTGCGCCGGCATCACGCGCGACAACCTGCTTTTCAAGATGACCGACGACGATTGGGACGCCGTCATCGACACGCACCTCAAAGGGACGTTCATGTGCGCCCGCGCCGCGCAGAGGCCGATGGTCGAGCAGAAGTACGGAAAGATGGTCTTCCTCTCCTCGACATCGGCTCTGGGCAACCGCGGGCAAGCGAACTATTCCGCGGCTAAGGCGGGTCTGCAGGGTATGGCGCGGACCCTTGCAATCGAGCTCGGGCCGTTCAACGTGAACGTCAACACGGTGGCGCCCGGCTTCGTGGAGACCCGGATGACGCGCTCCACGGCCGAGCGTCTCGGCATCGACTACGACGCGTACAAGATCGGCGCGGCCTCGCAGATCCCACTTCGTCGCGTCGGGCAGCCCGAAGACATCGCGACCGTGATCGGGTTCCTCTGCAGCGACGAGTCGGGGTTCATATCAGGCCAGACGATCTACGTGCGGGGCGGACCCTAGCTACACAAAGGGCATGGCGGGCGAGGTCCTATTCCGGGTCGCCCCGGTTCTCCAGGAGCGCTTCAGCCTCTTTCGCGATGCGGGTGACCAGCTCGCCGGCCG
>DAIPXW010000146.1:0-5835 GCA_036783075.1 Candidatus Dormiibacterota bacterium
CGGTCCGATGGCGTATGGCGATCAAAGCGGGCTAAGGCCGCGGCGTCCCGGCAGGCCGTTGCCCTTTCGGCCGCGAACGGGATGACACTTGAGCTGCGAGGGGTTCGACAAGTTGTGGGCGGTTCCGGCCTGATGCGGGCCTAGACTGGATTCATGTTCTTCAGGCCGGGCGCCGCCGACAACCTCAAAGCACAGATGGAGGTGGACCGGCTCGCCGCAGCAGCCATGGGTGACCAGGAACAGGACCCGGCGGACGAAAGCGCCGAGCGCATGACCAACGAGGCGCAGTCCGTGATCTGGTTCGCAGTCTTCGCCGTCTTCTGCGTAGCCGGCGCCGGGTTGTTCTTTGGCACCGTGCCGGCGGTGCTCACGGCAGGAGCAGCCGGCCTTTTCGCGATCGCCTTCGTGGTCGTTCGGCGGGTCAGGAAAGCGCGGGGAGACGTCTAGAGCGGCTGCGGCACCGCGCAGAAGGCGCAGCGATGGGCATCGATCGGGATCTCGCTCAGGCACTCCGGGCACTTCTTGGTCGTCGGGTCTGCGGGCGGCTCTTTGCGCGAGCGCGCGACGAGGGCTGTGTACGGCATCACGACGAAGAAGTAGATGACCGCCGCGACGATCACGAACGCCAGCAGGGCGTTGATGAAGTCCCCGTACAGGAACCTGCTGTTGTTGATCGTGAAGTAGAGGGTGCTGAAGTTCGGCTGTCCGCCGAACGCAGCGATGAGCGGCGTCACGAGGTCTTTGACGAATGCCGTGATCACGGTACCGAAGGCGACGCCGATCACGACACCGATGGCCAGGTCGACCACGTTGCCCCTGAGCAGGAACGTCTTGAAGCCTCTCATGTGCAGCCCATCTCTCCTACATCGCCGAAACCGACAGCACGACCTTCCCGAACTGCTCCGCCGCGTCGAGCCGCTCCAGGGCGGCTTGCACGTCATCGAGAGGGTAGACGCTGTCGACGACAGGGCGCATCCCCGCATCGATCGCCTTCAGCACCGACTCGAACTCGTCCGCGTTTCCCATTGTGGATCCGAGCAAGCCCGCGTGGCGGAAGAAGAGCCGCGGCATGCTGATCTCCGCCTTGACCCCCGAGGTCGAACCGCAGGTGACGATCCTTCCGCCGATCGCGACCGAGCGCAGCGATTCCTCGAGGGTGGCCGGGCCGACGTGCTCGAACACGACGTCGACGCCGTCCCCGGTCGCGGCGCGAACGGCCTTGCTGAAGCCGGTCGAGTCGAACACCGCTTCGGCGCCAAGCTCCAGCGCGCGCTGCCGCTTTGCCTCCGACCGGCTCGTCGCGAAGACGCGTGCGCCGAGGTGCCTTGCGATCTGGATCGCCGCCACAGCGACACCGGCGCCCGCGCCGACCACCAGCACCGTCTCGTCCGCGCGCAGCTGCGCCCGCGTGTTGAGCATCCGCCAGGCGGTCAGAAACGTCAGCGGAAACGCAGCGGCCTCGGTCCAAGACAGCGCCGCCGGCTTGTGGAACACGCTGCGCGCGTCCATGTGGATGAGCTCGCACGCGGCACCATCCGAATGCTCGCCGAGGACCCCGAACTTCGCGCACTTCACGTTCTGCCCCGCGCGGCAGAACTCGCATTCCCAGCAGCAGAGGGTGGGGAAGAGGACGACTTCGTCACCGGGCCGCCATGCGCGGTCGCCGCTTGACTCGACGACGCCCGCGCCGTCGGCCGCGATGACGCGGGGCGGTGTTATCCGCTGCGCGCCGTGCGCGAGCCAGAGGTCCAGGTGGTTGATCGAGGCGGCCTTGATCGACACGGCCACGGAGCCGCGCGCCACCCCTGTCCTGGGGCGCTCGCGGACCCGGACACCGGCCGGCCCGACGGGCTCTTCGAACACGGCCGCGCGGCCCTGGCTCAGGATTCCAGGGTGGGCGGGCTCGGCGAGGGCCATTTGCGAAACTTAACCAAAACGGCGGTGGGCCGCGCGGGATCGCAACCTTAGAGTCCGTATTCTCGTTTCAAGGTCTATGCGGGTTCTGGCTTTTGCCGTCACCTTCGTCTCGCTGTTCCTGTACGGCGCTCCCGTGCAGGCCTCGCAAGCACAGCTGCCGGGCCAGAAGGCCGCGAAGTACGTCAGGTGGAGCTACCCCAGCCAGATCGCGTACGGCCCGATCGAGGACGGCACCGGCAACACCGGCTCGGCCCCGGCGCCAGGCGCGTTCCTGACCCTGCCCTTCATGGGCCCTCACTACGTGACCTCGCTGTTCGATCACTGCTATCCCGATTACGGAACCAACGGGGTGACCTGCCGTTATGACGGCACCAAGGCCTCGGCCAAGGTGGGAGGACCGGACCCGACGTTCGACGCCGGTTACGCGCAGACCCCGGGTGGGCAGGACTACCTCTACTACGACGGGCATGACGGGTATGACTACGGGCTCTACTACGAGCCGGTGGCCGCCGCCGCGCCCGGCGTCGTGATCTTGGCTAACTGGCTCGACCCCAACTGCCATTCGTGCTTGAGCGGACTCACGATCGAGATCAACCACGGCAACGGCCTCCTCACCTTCTACGGCCATCTCTCCAAGATCAGCGTGACCAGAGGCCAGCACGTCGCGCGCGGCCAGGTGATTGGGATCTCCGGCATGACCGGCACGGCGACCGGCCCGCACCTGCATTTCGGCGTCTACAACATCCACCGCAGCCAGACCCCGGTCGACCCGTATGGATGGTCGGGGACGTATCCCGACCCCTATGCATGGGACCAGGGCGACCTGTGGCTCACCGGCTCGCCGCGCTACGCGCCCATCGCGATGCCGAACGTGAGCGTCGCGGCGGCGGGGGCGCTGGACGAGCCGGCGACGATCGCGGTGTCGTGGTCGAGCCCCGGGAGCGGAGACGTGTTCAACGTCTACGCGGTCTCCGAGGCCGGGTCGATGAAGATCTGGAAAGCCCAGACGGGGGCCGGCTCGGCGCTGTTCCAGGGCAAGCCGGGCCAGAGCTACTGGTTCTGGGCGTCGGTGACCACCGACCTCGGGTGGACCGCCGCGGGCGGCTCGCCCCTTGTCTCGGTGCCCGTCGTCAATCACGGTGCGGCCCAGGCCTGATCGCCGCCGAGGAACACTAACTAGAATCAGGCGGTCTTGATCGCCGAGGCCCTCAAGGGCAAGACCATCCTGGTCACCGGCAGCACCGGCTTCCTCGGCAAGTCGATAGTCGAGAAGTGCCTGCGCTCCATCCCGGAGATCGGCCGCATCAACCTGGCGATCCGCTCCAGCGCCCGCCGCCCTGCCGCCGACCGGCTGGAGCGCGAGGTGCTCTCCAGCCCCGCCTTCAAGCGGCTCAAAGAAGAGCTTGGTGAGGATGGCTTTGCGCGGCTGGCCAAGGAGAAGCTCGCGGTGCTCGCGCTCGATCTCGGCCGGGACGGGCTCGGTCTCACCGATGACGGGCGGGAGCAGCTGCGGTCATGCGACATCGTCATCCACTCCGCAGCCGCCGTGGAGTTCGACAACCCGGCCGATCTGTCGGCGCAGACCAACCTGCTCGGCGCCGCCCGCATGGTCGCTGCGGTGAAAGCGAGCGGCGCACGTCCTCACCTCGTGCACGTGTCGACCGCGTACGTGGGTGGCATGTTGCGTGGGCTGGTGCGCGAGGCGCCGCCGCACGACCCAGGCCTGAACTGGAGGCACGAAGCCGAGGTGCTTTCCAACCTCCGCGCCCCGGTCGAGGAGGAATCGAGAAGGCCGGAGATTCTCAACCGGCTTCGCCGCGAGGCCACGTCGCGAATGGGGCCCGCGGGCACGCCTGCCGTCGCGCGGGCAACGGAGCGCCTGCGGGACCGCTGGGTGAAAGACCAGCTCATCGAGCGGGGCAGGGTCCATGCCAACTCGATGGGATTCGCCGACATCTATTCGTTCACCAAGGCGATGGCCGAGCACGCGATCGTCGAGCTTCATGGAGACATCCCGCTCTCGATCGTGCGGCCTTCGATCATCGAGAGCTCCCTGTCGGAGCCGTTTCCAGGCTGGCTCGAGGGCTTCCGCATGGCCGAACCGTTGATCCTCGCCTATGGGCGGGGCATCCTCCGAGATTTCTCCGGCCTGCCCGACGCCCTCCTCGACATCATCCCGGCGGACTTCGTGGTCAACACGGTGCTGGCGGTCGCGGCGAACCCGCCGCCTGACGACAAGCCGCGCGTCTATCACGCCGCATCGGGGAGCCGCAACCCCCTGCGATTCCGAGAGATGGCGGATCAGGCCACCGTCTATTTCGCCAAGCACCCGCTGCGAGACAGATACGGCCAGGCGGTCGGCACGCCGAACTGGACGTATCCGACTCGCGGAGAGCTGGCGACCCGGGCGCGGACCGCGCTGCGGTTCGTCGAGGCGGCGCAGTGGGTGATCGAGCGCCTGCCCCTGGGGGCGAGCATCGCGCAGGTCTCCGACGACCTCAACGCGGAACGTGAGCGCCTGGAGCGGGGCATCAACCTGATCCAGCTCTACGGCGTCTACACCGAGGTGGACTGCATCTTCGACACGCGCAACCTCATGTCGATCTGGGACAAGCTGCCGGAGGCGGAGCGCAAGACCTTTCCATTCGACGCCTCCCTGTTCAGCTGGGAGCACTACTTCCAGGACGTCCACTTTCCGACGGTCGTTCGCATGTCGCGGGCTGAGACGTCGGCGGGCAAGGGCAAGCAGCCGACCGGGAGCACCGCGACGAAACCCGAATCGAGCACGGTTCGCGCCGCCATCGAGCGGCGCCGTGGCCGCGGCGACGTCCTCGCGGTGTTCGACGTCGACGGCACGCTTGTGGAGACGAATGTCGTCGAGTACTTCCTGTGGATGCGACTGCGCGCACAGCCCGTCGAGGAGTGGCCCAGTTTCATGGCGCAGATGCTGCGCGAGGCTCCGCGCTGGCTTTACCTCGAGCGACGCTCTCGAGCCGAGTTCCAGCGCAGCTTCTACCGCGAGTACGACGGGCTCGACTACGAGGTGATGAAGGCCCTCGGCCGGGAGGCGCTGGACGCGGTCACGCTGCGCCGCATCTACCCGGAGGGCATGCGTCGCATCCGCGAGCACAAGCGGGCGGGTCATCGCGTGCTGCTGCTGACGGGCGCGCTGGACGTGGTGGTCGAGCCGCTCGCCGCGCTGCTCGAGGTCGAGGTCGACTGCGCGCACCTCCTGGTCAGGGACGGCCGGCTCACCGGCGACCTGCAGGCGCCGCCACCCGCGGGTGAGGCGCGGGCCACGCTGCTCGAGGAGTACGCCTCGCGCAACGGGATCGTGCTGTCGGAGAGCTTCGCGTACGCGGACTCGCTGTCGGACCTGGGGATGCTGGAGCTGGTCGGCACCCCGGTGGCGGTGAACCCGGACGCGCGCCTGTCGCAGGTGGCCGGTCAGCGCGGCTGGCGGGTCGAGCGCTGGCGCATGGCACCGGGAAACTGGCGCCTGCCCATGCCCGACCCGCGCTCCAAGGAGTACCGGGAGGCAGTGAGACGCTAGCCCTCCAGTTCGTCAGGTCGATCCCCGCTTTCGCCATCGTCAAGGCGTCGGGTGGCCGCGCCGACGTGGCGACGAGCGCCCTTTCGATGCTGAAGCTGGGCGACGTGGACGAGCCCGAGCTCCCGGCGCCAGGCTGGGTGCGCGTGCAGCCGACGCTCAGCGGCATCTGCGGCTCCGACCTGGCGGCGATCGGCGGTCACGCCTCGCTTTACCTGGACCCGCTGACGAGCTACCCGTTCGTGCCCGGGCACGAGGTCGTCGGCACGCTCGAGGACGGGACGAGGGTCGTGATCGAGCCGGCGCTCGGCTGCAAGGTGCGCGGCATCGACCCGCCGTGCCTGCGGTGCGCCGAAGGGCGGCCGGGC
>DAIPXW010000147.1:0-5833 GCA_036783075.1 Candidatus Dormiibacterota bacterium
GACGATGTGCCCGCGGTCGATGATTGCGACCCGTCGGCATAGCGCCTGTGCCACCTCCAGGATGTGGGTGGAGAGCAGGACGGTCGTGCCACGCGCTGCGAGCTCCTCTATGAGGTCTTTCACCAGGCGCGCCGAACGCGGGTCGAGGCCGTTGGTGGGCTCGTCGAGCAGCAGCACGGATGGTTCGCGGATGAGCAGTGACGCGAGCCCGATCTTCTGGCGCATTCCGTGGCTGTATCCGCCGATGAGCTCGCCGTTCCGTTCGGCTAGCTCGAAGAGGCCGAGCAGCCGTTCCATTCGCTGCTGCCGCTCCTGCCCGCGCGGCATGCGGTAGAGGTCCGCGATGTAGTTGAGGAACTCGCGACCGGTGAGGTGAGGGTGGACGAAAGGCTCCTCGTCGAGATAGCCCAGATGAGCTTTGGCCCGCAGCGGATCGGCGAGGATGTCGATCCCTTCGATCAGCGCTGTGCCCGCCGTCGGCGTCAGGAGCCCGCAGAGCATGCGCAGGGTGGTCGTCTTGCCGGCGCCGTTCGAGCCGAGGAAGCCGACGATCTCGCCACGCCGGACCTGGAAGCTCACTCCGTCG
Organism: Candidatus Dormiibacterota bacterium; assembly: GCA_036783075.1. GTDB lineage: Bacteria > Chloroflexota > Dormibacteria > Dormibacterales > Dormibacteraceae > Palsa-870. The sequence continues at coordinate 587 of DAIPXW010000147.1, forward strand.
ACGGCTCGCACAGCGCCGTAGCGCTTGACGAGGTTTCTGGCCTCGACCGCGATGGGACCCGAACCTGCGGACGAGGACATCAGGACGAGGGTACCAGCGGGTTCAGCGCCGCCAATGCCTGTCGAGCTCAGATGCGTAGCCACGGCCAAGCGTGTCGGCGCTCGTGAGCAGCCAGTTGTCGATACGCCGCGTTCCCCGCGGCTTGTCCCGCGACACGAGCATCTCATCCATCAAACCTTGCAGCTCCTGGCGGGTGAGCACGACGTCGCGCACGAAGGCGCCGACCAGGTCCCCCGCCAGCAGCGTGATCGTCGGCGGCAGGTAGACGAAGCGCGGCCTCCGGCTCACGGCGATCGCGACGCCTTCGACGAGCTCGCTGTAGGTGACGATGTCCGGACCGGCCGCGTCGACGGTCACGTTGTCCCTCTGCTCCGCGGCCCAGGTCGCGATCTCGGCCACGTCTTCGAGCGCGACGGGCTGCACCCGGTAGGTCCCCAGCCCCGGGACTATGAAGATCGGCATGCGCCGCAACAGCCACGCGATGTTGTTGATCAGGATGTCGCCGGTCCCGAAGACGAGGGTCGGCCGGACGATCGCCCAGGGAAGACCTGAAGCGCGTACCACCTCCTCGGTGCGCGCTTTGCCGGCGTAGTAGTCGAGGTGCGAGTCGGCCGACGGGTTGCTGACCGAGATGTGCACGATCTTGCGTACGCCCGCTTCCGCCGCGGCGCCGACAAGCGTGCGAGTGTTCGCGATCGCGTCCCCAAACCCCAGCTTGCCGTGGCGGAAGCGAACCCAGTACGTGTTGTACAGGACATCCGCGCCACGCAGGCTTTCGACCAGGGCCTCCCGGTCGGTGAACTGCAGCGGGGCGACGTCGACCTTGATGTCCTCGGTCCCGGGACGCTGCGGGTGATTGGTCAGCGTCCTCACGCGCCGCTCCTCGGCCAGCAGGCGGCGCGCGATCGCTCGTCCCGTGTAGCCGAACGCGCCCGTGACGACGTCGAACCCGGGGTCCATCAAAACGGGAACCTCGTCAGGTCGTAGGCGAGCGACCCGGGCTTGACGTGTCCCGAGGTGACCACTCGTGGTCGGTGGCGGACCGCCTCCGCCGGATGGACTTCCGGGCGCAGCCCGTTGAAGATCGGAAAGCGCAGCGTCCCGTCGGGCGACCATTCCGAGTAGCGCACGCTTACCACCAGCTCGGGTCGGACCCAGTGCACCGGCCGCATCATCACAGGCGGTGGGTCGAGCGGGGATGAGTCGGACGCCATCTCCACAAGGGCATCGCGGATGGCGCGCGTCGCGGCGTCGTCATAGCCCCCACCGACGGTGCCGCATGGCAGTAGGCGCCCGTCCTCGTGGAAGCCGACCACGAGCGCGTCGAAAGGCTTGTCGCCCATCCATCCGATCACGACGAAGTCGTCGGACTTGACCGCCTTGACCTTGAGCCAGAACGGGCTGCGCTGCCCGGGAACGTAAGGGCTGAGCTTGTGCTTGGCGACGACCCCTTCGAGCCCGCGCTCGAGGCAGGCTTCGAACAGCTCGACCCCATCTTCTTCGATGTGGTCGGGGACGAAGATGTGCCCGCCGGCCTCCACCGCCTTGCTCAAGCGCGCGCGCCGGCGGATGACGGGCTGGCGCAGCAGCGGCTTCTCCTCGAGGTAAAGCACATCGAAGGCGAGATAGGCGGTTGGGATCCTCTCCTGCAGGGCCGCGCCACCGACAAGCCGTTCGCGCAGCCGCGGGTAGTCCGGTCGGCCGTCGACGTCTGTGGCGACGAGCTCGCCGTCGATCACGCTCCCGGGCGGTATGCGCTTGGCCGCGGCGACCACCTCCGGCAGGTCGGCCGTGATGTCGTTCAGAGCGCGGTCCTGGAGGCGTACGCGGCCCTCCGGGTCCCGGAACAGGATGCAGCGCAAGCCGTCCCACTTGACCTCGAACAGGTAATCAGGCGAGCTGAAAGGCGCTTCGACCGACGCGGCCTGCATGGGCCGCAGCTCGCTCGCGAAGCTCTCGAGGTCGATCTGAAGCTGGTCCGGATCCTGCATCCCCGGGCTCAGATTAGGACGGGGACGGCTATGAAGCTTTGCGGCGAGCCCTCTTGGTCTCGACCGGGGCGCGCTTGGCCGCGCCTCGCGACTTCTTCGCAGCCTCGACCGAGGCCCGCAGGGCTTCCATGAGGTCCATGACCTTCGCGGTCTGGGGGGCGGTCGGCGCTTCGATGACCTCGCCGTCGACTTTTGCCTGCACGACGCGCATCACAGCTTCGCGGTACTCGTCCTTGTACCGGTTCGGATCGAAAGTGTCCGCGAGGCTCTCGATCAAGGCTTTGGCCATCTCGAGCTCCTTCGGGTTGATGCGAACCTCGCCCTCGAGCCCCTTCAGGCCTTCGGTGGAACGAATCTCGTCCGGCCAGTTCAGGGTGTTCATCAGGATGCCGTGGCCGTTCGGGTGCAGCGCGCACAGGTGCTCCCGGTCGCGCAGCGCGATCTTGGCGATGGCCATCCGGCCGGTCGCCTCGAGCGCTTTGCGCAGAAGCTGGTAAGGCTTCTTGCCGAGCTCCTCAGGCTCCATGAAGTAGGCGTTCTTGAAGTACAGGCCGGGCTCGACGCCGTCGGTCGGCACGAACTCTTCGATGTTGATGGTGTGTGCCGTGGTCAGCGGCAGATTGTCGAGGTCCTTGTCGTCGATGATCACGTACCTGTCCTTGCCGACCTCATAGCCCTTGAGGATCTCGCCATAGTTGACCTCGTGGTCCCCCTCGGAGCACCAGCGCTTGTACGAGATCGGCGACTTGTGATCAGGGCAAAGCTGGCGGAACGAGACCTTGGCGGTCGATTCCGTCGCGTTGTACAGGCGGATGGGGATGGAGACCATTCCGAATGACACGACGCCTTTCCACATCGATCGCGGCATGGCGACGCAGTTTACCCTCCTGAGTACCGGCCTGGCTACTTTTTCCAGCCCCGCCTCCCCTGGCCTCCCCTGGCCTCCCCTGGCCTCCCCACCCATGTGGGGAGGTCCCGCCTAGCCTCCCCACCCTGTGGGGAGGTCCCGCGAAGCGGGGGAGGGGGCAAAACAACTGTCTCCAACAAACGCAGGGGATCAAGCCCCGACGTCCCTTCTGTCGATCGCCAATATCGACGCTCCAAAGCCTGCGATGACGATCGCGATCATGATCCCAAGGCCAGCTCGATCGATGCCGGTGCTCAGAGGGGTGCCGTAGAGCTTGAAGACGGACAGGTACTGAACCCAGTCGGGCGCCTTGAAGATTGGCCCCAATTGCTGCAATAAGTAGCTCGCAAACGCCACTCCGCCCAGCACCCCGACGGCGGCCCGGGGGCTCCACGACGCGAGAAGGGCCCCGGCCGCAGCGAAAACGAGGGCGAACGGGACCAGGAGCAGCGCCGCCGCGGCCAGGTGCGCTCGATCCAGGTCGATCCCCTCCGCCTGTGACGCGTACGCCACAGCCAGGCCGCTCACCACGGAGACGAACAGCGCGCCGGCCGCCAGCACGAGCGCTCTCTCCACCACCACCGCGGCGCGCGAGTGGGGGTTGGCCAGGACAAGCTCCAGCCGGCCGTCGCCGTCCTCCGCCGACCAGCGGGCGACCGACGCGATGGCGAAGGCCGCGAAGAAGAGCTCCGCCACGCCAAGCCAGATGAAGCCGAGGAACGAGCCGTAAAGGTCGCCATGCGCGAAGGAGAGGAGATAGGGCGACAGCGTGCGGATCGAGAGCAGAGGCGCGAGAACCGCCTTGGTCAGCGCAACGAGCGCGACTCCCAGTGCGGAACCTCCGACCGCCCAGACGGCCAATCCCAGCCGCCGGTCGTAGAGTCCGCGGACCACGGCGACCCCCCACATCGCCGAGGCGGAGCCGTCGTATCCGGCCGGTCGCGAGCGGGCAGGCAGGCGGAAGAGCGGCGAGCCCAGGTCGCGGGACGCAAACGCGGCGGACGCGGTCGCACCGAGCGCGGCGGCGGCGAGAAACAAGATCACGGTGGCCCGGAGGTCAAAGGTCCCACCCGGCGGCAGCGGCTGGCTCAGCTCGTAGTAGCGAAACGGGGAGAGCCACCGCCACGTCGACAAAGACGGATAGACGCGACTCAGGCTGTTGACGAAGAACAGGGCGAGCAGCACGATGCCCGCCGCCGCGACGGCCACCCTCGCGGCAGTGACCTGCGCGATGAGCAGGACGAGCGCGTAGCAGCTGACGCCGAGGGCGCAGAGGACGACCGACGCTTCGAGAATTGGACCGAGTCTCAACGATTCCCCGCCCATCCAGACCCCCACCGCAAAGCCGAGCCCGGCGGCAAGAGCGGCCACGAAGCTGCTCGCCGCGAAAGCGAACACGCGCGTCGCCACGATCTGGCCGCGGGATGCGCTCGCAGCCAGGAGTGCCTCCACCAGGCCGCGCTCCTCGTCGCCGCGGGCCGCGCCGCCGGCGGACACGAGCGCCCAGACCGCGAAGAGGATCGCGAGAGCACCGTACGCTCGCCACTGCACGTAGCCGCCCGCCGTGTCCAACCGGATGGGCGGCGGCAGGATGACGCTGAACTGCGATGCCAGCGCCGAGATCGACTGCGCGAACGCCAAGCGCTCGGCAGGCGTGTGGCCGGCGATCGCATAGAAACCGACGGCCTGCAGGACGCTCGAGAAGAAGGCGAGGACCGAAAACCCCGCGACACCCCAGCGCCCCATTCGCAGCGCGAACAGGAAAGCGGTCATTCGCCGACCTCCCGCGGCAGCGCTGCCTGATCCCCCTTGGGCAGAGCGTCGGCGTGAGGGCGAGGGTCGTTTTCGTAGTAGGTCAAAAAGATCTCCTCGAGGCTCGGCTCCGTACTCACGAGGTCGACCACCTCGACGTCACGGACCGCGTCGAGGAGCGGCTCGAAGCTGCCGTGCACGACGCAGGTGACGCGTCGGTCCTCGACCGTGGCGCCTTCGACGCCCGCTGCCGCGCGGATCTTCTCCACGGGGATGACGGTGCCCGGCGCGAACTCGAGGTCGACACGATGCACCCGGATCCGTCGCAGGTCATCGAGCTGCGCCACCCTGGCCAGGCGTCCCGCCCGCAGGATCCCGACGCGGTCGCATACGGCCTCGACCTCCGACAGGATGTGAGAGGAGAGGAAGACGGTAGCTCCGCGGCCGCGCGCTTCTCTCAACAGCGCGTAGAACTCCTGCTGGTTCAGCGGGTCGAGCCCGCTGGTCGGCTCGTCGAGGATCAACAGCTTGGGCGCG
>DAIPXW010000148.1:0-5826 GCA_036783075.1 Candidatus Dormiibacterota bacterium
GCCGCTCGCCGGCCAGCTCGCCTGTGCCGCGCTTGATGGCGTTCTGGATCTTATCGGTCGGCATGTTGATCTCGCGGGCCTTCTGCATGGCAAGGCGCAGCCGGAAGTTGCCGTCTACGTTGCCCCCACCCTCCTTGGCTGAGATGGTGATCTCACGGCTGGCGCGGGTGAACGCCTGCCCGCGCTTGGCGTCGACGATCGCCTTCTTGTGCTTGATGCCTGCCCATTTCGAGTGGCCGGACACCTACAAGACCCCTCCGAACATGCTTTCGATGATTTTAGTTCACTTGAGCCGAATGTACCGGCGACGGGCTGAGATCACATCGCCCGATTTGGGCGCTGGGCTGAATCCTACTTTCTCGCCGTTGACCCGCACACCGCCTTGCTCGACCAGGCGCCTGGCTTCGTTGCCGGTTTTGGCGATGCCGGTTGCAACCAGCAAGCTGACGATGTCCGTCGCCGACGTCACTACATGTTCCTCGACGTTGCCTGGCATCTGCCGCTTTCTGAACTTCACGTTGAAGTCCTCCTCCGCGCCCGCAGCCGCTGCCTCGCCATGGAGTCTCTGCACCAGCTGGCGCGCCAGTGCCGCTTTTGCGTCTCGCGGTTTCATCGCGAGCACCTCGGCCTGCTGCGCCGGGTCGAGGCCCGAGACCAACCGCAGGTACTTCTCCGTAAGCGAGTCGGGGATCGACATCGTCTTGCCGTAGATCTCCTCGGGCGGCTCGCTGATCCCGATGTAGTTCCCGAGCGACTTGCTCATCTTCTGGATGCCGTCCGTGCCCTCGAGAAGCGGGAAGACGGCGATGTCCTGTGGCTCCTGGCCGTACGCCTTCTGGATCTCACGGCCGAAAAGTAGGTTGAAGAGCTGGTCCGTGCCGCCGATCTCGACATCAGCCTTGACCGCGACCGAGTCGTAGGCCTGGTTGAACGGGTAAAGGACCTCGTGAGCGCCGATGGCGGCCCCGGACTTGATGCGGTCGGCGAAATCCTCGCGCTGCAACACCTGCTGAAGGGTGGCCCGGCCCATCAGGCGGAGGATGTCGGCCGCCGACATCGGAGCGAGCCACTCCGAGTTGTGCCGGACCTCGATCTTCGTGCGGTCGAGGACGACGTCGACCTGTTCGAAGTAGGTCTCGGCGTTGGCGGCGACCTGCTCAGGCGACAGGACAGGCCGGGTCTCCGAGCGCCCGCTCGGGTCGCCGATCAACGCCGTATAGTCGCCGATGATCACGACCACCGTGTGGCCCTCATCCTGGAAAGCGCGCAGCGCGTCGAGGACCACGAGGTGTCCAACGTGCAGGTCGGGAGCCGTGGGATCGAGCCCGAGCTTTACGCGCAGCTTCTCACCGCGATCAAGGCGGGCACGAAGGTGCTCCTCCACGTGGATCTGCACCGCCCGCTCACGCAGGCGCTGAGAGAACTGCCCGCTCACGTCGTCAGGGATTGACCGGGCTGCTGCTGAAGTAGATTTGCGGGTCGGCCGGCAGGGCCGGCTGGAAGAGGTCGATGATCGGAGAGTCGATCTTCTTGACGAAAGGCACGACCACGCGCGAGCCGTTGTACGCGTCCCTGAGGTGCTGCTGAAGGCCGTCGAGCTGCGAGCCGCCGAACGGGTTGGCGGCGGCGCCGAATTCGTAGACGACGATGATCGTCAGCAGCAGGCCGGTGACGACGCCGACCAACACCCCGAATGTCCGGTTGAGGATGATCGCGGGCAGCTGGATCTGGGCGTGCGCCAGCTGGGTTGCGCCCTCGACGATCGCGATGACCGCGATCACGATGAAGAAGAATCCATAGATGCGGGCGTCGGGTGTCTCGAAGTTCGAGGACTGCTGCAGGATGCCTCCTGCCTGCAGGCCCATGTTCGTCGCGGCGAGAAAGGCCAGGTAAAGCGCAACGAGCCCGATCAACCGGCGGACGACGCCGCTGAAGAACCCGCCGACACCATAACCGACGATGACCAGGATCCCCAGGATGTCGATCCAGGTCATTCCCGGAACCTCGCGCCATTGCGCTTGTGCAACGCCAGCCTGATCTCGCTCATCACTCTGTCCACTTCGGCGTCCGTCAGGGTGCGCTCGGGGCTTCGAAAAGTCAAGGTGAAAGCGATGCTCTTGAAGCCGTCCGGAACCTGGGCTCCGTGGTACTCGTCGAAGGCGCCAGACATCTCCAGAAGTTCGCCTGCCGCCTCTTTGATGGAGGCCAGAAGCGAGCCTGCCGCGACGTGCTCCTCGACCACGACCGCGATGTCACGCACGACGGCCGGGAACCGGGGCAGAGGCTGCGCGCGCGGGATGCGAGCCGCGGCAAGCACCACGTTCACGTCGATCTCGAACGCGACAAGGCGACCTTCGACGCCCGCGGCGGCGGTGACGGTGGGGTGAAGCTCCCCCAGGTACCCGAGCTGGTGGCCGTCCAGCACGACCGCGGCGCAGCGGCCGGGGTGGAAGAGCTCGGCCGCGCCCCGCTGGTACGTGCACGGCGGAGCTGCCAGGCAGTCGATGCAGGCCGACAGCACCGACTTCAGGCGGTAGAAGGCTTCGCGCGCCGAATCGGCGCCGCCTCCAGCCGTCGTCACCGCGGCAAGGCGCAAGGGCTCTTCCGGCTGGCTCTCCTTGTCACCCACTTTCGCCAGGAAGGCGTTCGCGATCTCGTAAACCCGCACGCCGTCGCGACCGCGGTCGCGGTTGAGCCCCACCACGTCGACCAGGGACGGGAGCAGGGTCGTCCGCAGCGTGTCCATGTCGTCGCTGAGCGCGTTGGAAACCCGCATCGCGAGCGCGGCGACCCGCAGGCTCTCCAGCTTGCGGCCGGAGACCAGGGCGGGGTTCCACGTCTCGGAGAAGCCCGCTCCCGCCAGCACCTCGCGCGCGACGTCGAGCCCGCGGTCGACGCTGGACGACAGCGGGACCCACGTCTCATGCCGCCGCCCCGGCAGCGTAGGCGGAACCCGGTCGTAGCCGTACACGCGACCCACCTCCTCCACCAGGTCCTCGGGGATCGTGACGTCGAGCCGGAAGACGGGTGGCAGGACGTCCCACTCACCGTCTCCCAACACCTTGACGTGAAAGTTGAGGCGCTTGAGGATCGCCTCGGCCTCCTCGAGCGGGACGTGCGTGCCCAGGACCTCGTCCACCAGCGCGGGGCGCAGGTTGATGCGGACAGGTTCCTGCGGACGCGGGTAGACGTCCGGCCACTCGCGATGCACGGTGCCTCCGGCGAGCTCAGCGATCAATGAGGCAGCCCGGCGCGCGCCGGCCAGGGCCAGCTCCGCAGGAAGCGCTCGTTCGAAGCGCGCCGATGCTTCGGTGCGCAGTCCCAGCGCGCGCGACGTCTGGCGCACGCTCGGCCCGCTGAACGTCGCGGCTTCGAGAAGGATGTCGGTGGTACCTGCCGTGACGGCCGTCTCCTCACCTCCGATGACGCCGGCGATCGCCACCGGCCGCCGTGCGTCGGCGATGACCAGCATGTCGGGTGTCAGCTGCCGGTCGACGCCGTCGAGGCAGAGAAGACGTTCGCCTTCGCTTGCCCGGCGCACCCGGATCTCGGCGCCCTCGAGCTTCGAGAGGTCGAACGCGTGCAGCGGCTGGGCGTACTCGAGAAGCACGTAGTTGGTGATGTCCACGATGTTGTTGATCGGCCGCACGCCGCAAGCGCGGAGCCTGCGCTGTATCCAGTCCTGGCTCGGCCCGACCCTGACGCCCTTGATGACTCCTCCGATGTACCTGCTGCACAGGGAATCCTCCGCGATCGTGACCTTCACGAGGTCTCGGCCGGGGGGGTTCGCCGTGCCCGTGAAAGCGGGCATGAAGTCGCGTTTCATAGGGCGGTCCAGGCCGGCGGCCAGCTCTCGCGCCACTCCCAGGTGGCCCATGCAGTCAGGCCGGTTCGAGGTGACCTCGGCCTCCATGATCGCCTGGTTGGGGATCACGGTCGTGAGCGGCTCGCCGGGGGTTCCGCCGTCCAGGATGAGGATGCCGGAGTGGTCGTCCCCGAGGAGGAGCTCCGAGGCCGAGCACAGCATGCCGCTCGCCTTGTAGCCCGCGATGTTCATGTCCTTTACGACCTTCCCGTTGGGCACCGTGGTCCCGGGCAGAGCGACCGGGACGAGGCTGCCCACGACGGCGTTGGGCGCGCCCGCGATGATCTGCTGGACGTGGTCGCCGAGGTCGACCTGGTGGACCCACAGGTCGTTGCGGGACTTCGGGTGCTTGATCTGCTCCAGCACCTTGCCGACCACGATCTGCGACAGGTCGACGACGGTCAGCGACTCGACCTCGACTCCAAGTCGCGTGAGCACCTCGGCCGCTTCCTTGGGCGTGACCCCCTCCAGATCAACGAAGTCGCCCAGCCACTCATATGAGATTCGCACTGGCTAAATGACCCTACCTTTCCCGGTCCGAAATCGCATTCCACTGGGGTCCCCGCGGCGAAGCCGTGGGAGGCCGGTTTCGGACCGAAGCCACTGAAGTGGCCCGTGGCCGGGTTCCCCGGCCACGGTGACCGCGCACGGCATGCCGGTCGCGTGCGCATCTTTTAGTGGTCGGTAACTCGATGGCCACTTCACTGACGCCTAGAACTGCTCCAGGAAGCGGAGGTCGGATTCGTAGAAGAGGCGGATGTCGTCGACGTCGTGCTTCAGCATCGCCATGCGCTCGATCCCAAAACCCCACGCGTAGCCGTTCCACTTCGTGGGGTCGATGCCGCCGTTGCGAAGGACCTGCGGGTGGACCATCCCGCACCCTCCGACCTCGAGCCAGCCTTTGTGCCGGCAGCTCTTGCAGCCCATGCCCCCGCAGATGCCGCAGGTCACGTCGAACTCGAAGCTCGGTTCGGTAAACGGGAAGTAGCTGGGTCTCACCCGAACCTTGCGGTCTTTGCCATACAGCGACTGGATCATGTACAGCAGCGTGCCCTTCATGTCGCCGACGGTCAGGCCCTTGTCGACGGCCAGGCCTTCGACCTGGCTGAAGTAAGGCAGGCGCGTCGCTTCGGGAGCGTCGCGGCGGTAGCACCGGCCGGGCGTGATGATGTAGATCGGCGGCTCTTTGATCCGCTGCATGGCGCGGATCTGGACCGGGGAGGTGTGGGCACGGAGCAGAAGCTCCGGGCTGAAGTAGAACGAGTCCCAGTTTTCTCTGGCGGGGTGCCCTGCCGTGATGTTCAGGGCCTCGAAGTTGTACCACTCGGTCTCGACCTCCGGACCGAGCTCCACCTGGTAGCCCAGGCTTTCGAGCACTGTCTCGATCTGGCGTCGGACCTGGGTGAGGACATGGACGTGACCGCGCCCGAGCGGAGTCCCCGGGAAGGTGACGTCGATCGCCTCCGTCTCGGCGATGTCAGCGAGTCGGGCGCTTTCGAGCTCGGAGCGACGCGTCCCGAGCGCCGCTTCGATGGTTCGTTTCGCCTCGTTGGCGGCCTGGCCCACTCTGGCCTTCTCGGCAGGTTCGAGCTTGCCGATCCCGGAGAGCAGCGCGCTGATGCGCCCACTCTTCCGGCCGAGGTAGTCCGTCGCGATGGCCTCGAGCTCCGCCTCAGACTGTGCCTTTCTGATCGCCTCCAGAGCTGCGGCGCTCAAGGTCATGGCGTCGCTCATGCCGCCAGCCTCCGGCGGATCTCGAAGAGGATGAGCGCGGCGGCCGCCGCGACGTTGAGCGACTCGACGCCCTCGCTCAGGTGCACGGTGACGAGCTTCAGGTCCGAGCGGGAAAGCCCGTGAGCCTCGCTGCCTAGAACGATCATGTCCGCAGACTCTATCGGCGCTTCCGACAGCGGTGCGCCGCCCGCCGACGCCGCGCCGTAGCCGTCTAGCCCTTCCAGGTC
>DAIPXW010000149.1:0-5815 GCA_036783075.1 Candidatus Dormiibacterota bacterium
GGCCAGCCCTTGCGCGTCGACGTCGACGCCGTGCCGCATGCCCCACCAACGCCGCGCCGCGGCCAGGCCCACCATGTTCGCCGTGGTCGCCCCGGTCGTGATCACGCCACTCCATGTGGCGGGCAGACCGAACAGCTCTTTCAGCCAGCCCAGGCTGACCTGCTCGAGCCGGGCGGCAAACGGCGAGCTCACCCAGTTGTACGCGACCTGGTCCAGGGTTGACGTGAGCCAGTCACCGCCGAGCGCGGCAGGCGTGACCCCTCCCATCACGAAGTGGAAGAAGCGAGGCCCCCCGGAACGCGTCGCGCCTTCGATCGACGCCGCGATGAGATCGGAGACGGCACGCATGGAACCCGAGCCGCGGTCCGGTAGGGCACCGTCCATGGCAGCACCGCCGGGTGGCCGGACCAGGGCGTCGTCGACGCCGCCAAGGTAGGCCTCGGCGTGGGATTCCACGAGGCGCATGACCGCGCCCAGATCGCCGCGATCGATCAGCGGGTCAGGCACGCCGCAAATCTACTACCGGCGTGCCGGCTCAAACCCGGTAGACCGCGTACTCGCCGTTGTCGTAGAGAAGTGTGCCGTGCTCGTCCCAGTAAGCGCGGCTGGCGCCACGTGAGAGCTCTTGAGGTCCGATCATCACGTACCCGACCCCGTACTTCTTGACGAGGGCGGGAGTTGACGGGGCTCCATCCAGGATGAGCTTCTCGTCCACGCCCTTCTGGACGTAATCCGGCAGCCCGTACGTCCACAGCCATCCCGGGTAGCCGATAAGCTCGCGCCGTCCCGCAAGCGTCGGTATCGGGTTGTTGTGCTCGTCGGCCACAGCGAAGACTGCGTCGGGGCTTGTGTGCGAGCGCACCCAGTCCGCCACCTGCAGTCCGCCGGCGTCCGCGAACTGGACCGAGCTGACGCTGAAGTCTGACGCTCGGGCGAGGTCCAGGGCGCCCGACAGGCAGAGAAGCACGAGAAGAACCGACGCCAGCACCGCGGCACCCGGCCCGCGCTGGAGCATGCGCGCCAGCACCCCGCCGACCACCACGCTGCCCAACAACGCCCAGAAGATGAAGAACTTGGTGTTGTCCCAGTCCCATGGCTGCAGCACGATGACGTTCGGCACGATGAACCAGAGCCACATCGGCGCGAACCATCTAGGGAACGCGGTTGGAAACCAACCGCGTAGGAGGTGGCCGGCGATCAGCAGAGGGATGAAGACCGACGTGTTCCGGATCCAGAACCAGACGAAGTCCGGGCCGAACCAGACCACGCCGTGATGCTGCCAGTCCAGGTAGGACAACCAACCGACCTCGAAGCAGTAGCCGTGCAGACTCGGGCTGTCGCCGCAGATGCTGGTGTTCGCGGCCGGCCACATCCAGACCAGGATGGGCACCCCCACCACCAACGCCGGCACGAAGAACGCAAGCCACTGGCGGCGCCACGCGAACAGCGCCCAGAACACGGACAGCGCGACCACCGTGCCGTACGCGTGGACGTGAAAGACCGGCATCAACCCGGCCACGACGCCCGCGAAAAGGAAAGGTCGCCAGCGAGCGGCGCCGGTGGCCGCCAGCCACAGGAGCAGCAGGACGATCAGCGCGAGGCTGAAGCCGAAGAGTGTCGAACGCTGGGGCACAAGGTATGCGAGCACGGGATCGAGCCACTGGAAGTTCAGGTCGCGGTTCAGCGTGTACTCGCGCGGAAGATGGACCAGCGCCCCCAGCCCACCCCGCTGCAAGTCGCCGATCAGGTAGAAGAAACCGATTCCACCGCTGAGCAGGAAGACGAAGACCGCGATCGCCGCCGCGAGCCGTCCGCCCGCGAACCGCTGCGCGGCGAGGTACAGCACGGCGGGGAAGGCAAGACCGAGCAGGCCGGTGGTCATCACCAGCGCCGAGGTGAGGCGGCTCCCGAGCGGCACGAGCTCGGCGGCGAAGTAGTCGATCATGAACGGGTAGCCGAGGTTGTGACCGGGGTCGATCGGGTACTGCGGTGGAAAGTTGCGCCCATACGCGAACGAGCCGGCGAAGCTGAGGTGGGCCGCCCAGTCGCCCCAGATGTTCACGTAGCCGGCAAACAAGCCGCCTGGCGTGTACACGTACGCCTGGTGCAGGAAGTGGACCGTCCAGGCCCCGCAGACAAGGACGACAACCGCGAATGGCCATGGATGGGCGGGCGACCGAGGCGGGGCGAGCCACCGCGCGCGCGCGTCGGCCAGATCGAGCGCGAGCTGCTTTTTCTCGACGACCGCGGCGATCAGGCCCACTGACAGCGCTACAGCGAGGCCGCCCAGGTCGGTGAGCAGGGTCACGTCCCGCGCGAGCTCGGAGAGCACGAAGCTGAAAGCGGAGACGGCCATCGCGCCGAGCACTGCGCCAAACGCGATGCGCTCCTCCAGCTTGAGCGAGATGCCGCTCAAATACGTCAGGCCGAATCCGGCCACCACGCACGCCGCGAGGAAAGCTGCCGGCGCTAGTTCCAACAGAAGAGCTGCGGCTTCGAAGGAGGCAGGTCACGGCAGTTGACGAGCCACGTCTTCGCGCCCCACGGAGGAGAGCCGTCGCCCTCGAAGTAGGCGGGACCGGAGATCGGAAGCCCTGTCCATATCGGGTAGAAGTAGGCGAACAGCAGGACGGTCATCCCCAGGTGGCTGCCGACGAGCACCCACCGTCCGGTGCCCTTCAGCCGGCTCGCGACCTCGGTCAGCACGAACGCGAGCGCCAGGACCATGAAGATGAGCCCGCCGAACATGTGGTACATGAACAGCACTCGGGTGATCGGCGCCCACGGCAGCCACTGGGTGATGAACCCGATGAGGATCACGGTGGCGGGGAAGCTTCGATGCCGGATGATGAAGTACGGCAGCGACAACACGCAAGGCAGGCTCGTCCACCAGATCCAGGGATTGCCCAGGTCCGCCATGCGCGCGACGAGCTGCTGCCCGGTCCAGTGGTCGATGCCGAGGTTGGTGTACTCCGCGTAGTAGAGGACCGGCCGGGAGAGCAGCGGCCACGACCACCATGGCGACCCGTAGGGATGCGTCGCGGTCAGAGTCGCGTGGTAGATGTATGACTGGCGCTGGTAGTCGATCAAGTCGGCCAGGTTGTGGAACTGGCCGCGCGCGAAGAACGGGTACCAGGACTCGACGTAGATCGCGAGCGGTATCGCGACCAGGGCGATGGCCGCCACAACCAGGTAGGTCGGCAGGTTGGCCCGGCCCGGAATTGCGGGACCCTCACCTCTACCCCACGACCAGATCGGCGCACCAGCCGGGCCGACATGGATGTCGACGTTGCGTCGGATCGCCCTGACGATCATCAGGAACACGATGCTCGCGTACGCGGCGAGGACGATCCACTTCGATGCGATCCCGATTCCCAGGACGACGCCTAGCCCGACCAGCGACACGAGCGAGGCGGTGCTGGTGCGACTCTGGACATGGACCAGGTAGAGGAAGTACGCCAGGAGGATGAAGAAGATCGGGAATATGTCTATCATCCCGATGCGCGACTGGATGAAGAACATCCCGTCGAAGCACACGAACGTCGCGGCGACGACCGCGAACAACCGCTTCGGCCACAACCGCCGCGCGAACAGGTACATCATCGGGACGCACAGAGTTCCGAAGAGACAAGCGGCGATGCGCCAACCAAACGTGTTGAAGCCGAGATCGATGTAGTCGCCTGTCGCGCCCTGGAAGTGGGCTCGGTACCAGCCATAGCTCCACTCCCCCGCGCCGATGATCAGCTTGGCGAGCGGCGGCTCCGGGTCGAAGTAGTTGTACTTGCAGTTGAGCGTGGTGGGACGGCAGACCTCGACGCCTTTGAAGTCGTTGTAGGCGTCGACCGGGAAATAGACCTCATCGAACACCTGCCCGTTGGGCGGTGACAGCTGCCCGTTCGAGTCGGGATACCCACGGTTGAACGGGTATGCGAGGCCGCACAACGTGCCGGTGTCTCCCGCCGCGTCGATGGGCGTGTTCTGTACGCAGTCGGTGATAACCGGGCCCTGGAGAGGGTGGACGAATATGTCGGGCATGATCGGGCTGAAGAAACGCAGGACGAAGGCAATCGCGATGAAACCGAGGACGAAAGCCAGGTCCAGGCGGTCGAAGTAGGTCTTCTCGCCCTGGGGCGGCGGGGACGGCGCGTCTTCCAGCTGGTAGGCGCGGGGCCAGCTCACCGCCGCCGTTTACGACGCTTGCCGCCCTGGTTCTGTCCCAGGCGCTCCGGCAGCCTCGACATGATCTCCCAGGCGACGGCGTCCGCGTCCGGTACCGGTATCGCGATGGTGTCCAGGTGCATCAACCGCGAGCCCAGCCGCTTCTTCATGGCGGCGAGCTCGGTTTCGTCGCCGCGCATCCTGATGAAAAGGGCCGGCTTGTCGATGTGAGCTTTCATTACGGGGGCGACCATCCGGCTCCGGCCCTCGAGGAAATGGCTGCGCAGCGGCTGCGCCTTTACCGACCGGATGTTTCCGTAGTCGAGCATCACGCTCGAGAGCAAGGTCGAGATCTTGACGCCTTCGTCCAGGACCCTGACGTGGCTCCTGTAGCGGTAGTAGAGGAACAGCCCGCCAAGCAGGAATCCGCTCGGCACGTAGAGCAGCCAGACCACGTTCGCCGCTTTGTTGAACTGGTGCTGGTAGATCAAAAGACCGGTCATCACGAGGCCCACCGCGACCAGGAATCCGGCGAAAAACCGCTGCTGCAGCCAGAGCTGGTGAGCGTGCAGGTTCTGGTGACGAGTCCCCTTGGCGGGGGTCTGGGTCGACAAAGCGTTACTGATTATCGGGGCTGGACCACGCGAGGCTCCGTTCCACTGCCCGCCGCCACTGCGTTTGCAGTGATTCAGCCTGGTCTTTCGACATCCTGGGCTCGAACTCGCGATCGAGCTTCCACAGCTTCGCGAGGTCGCCCTCCGCCCAGACCCCGGCGCCGAGGCCGGCGAGGAAAGCCGCTCCCAGCGCGGTGGACTCCGTCTGGCGGGGACGGAGGACCGGGATGCCCAGAAGGTCGGCCTGGAACTGGCACAGCACGTCCATCACTGCGGCGCCTCCATCGACGCGCAGCTCGCGCAGCGGCAAGCCCATGTCGGCCTGCATGGCATCGACTACGTCTTTGGTCTGGTACGCCATCGATTCGACGGCGGCCCTGACGAGCTGTGGACGTCCGCTGCCGCGGGTGAGCCCGACGACGGTGCCGCGCGCATAAGGGTCCCAGTGCGGCGCACCAAGCCCGACGAACGCGGGTACGAGAAAGACTCCGCCGCTGTCCGGCACCGACGCGGCGAGAGGACCAGCCTCGGCTGCGCTCCCGATGATCCCGAGCCCGTCGCGCAGCCACTGCAGCGCGGCGCCGGTGATGAAGATCGCGCCTTCGAGCGCGTAGCTAAGGCGCCCATCACGCCGCCAGGCGACGGTGGTCAGCATGCCCGAACTGGAGTCGACTCGACCGGCGCCCGTCTGCACGAGCACGAACGAGCCCGTGCCGTACGTGTTCTTCGCCATCCCCACCGCGGTGCACGACTGCCCGAACAGAGCGGCCTGCTGGTCGCCGGCGATGCCGCTGATCGGAGCGTCCACGCCACCGAAGGCTTCTGGATCCGTGCGCGAGATCTCGCCGGTGGAATCCACCACGCGTGGCAGGTTGGCCAGCGACACACCGAAGAGGGCGGCCATCTCCTCGCTCCACTCTCCTTTCCCGATGTCGAAAAGCAGAGTCCGTGACGCGTTGGACGCGTCGGTGACGTGGTCGCGGCCTCGCGACAGGCGCGCGACAAGCCAGCTGTCCACCGTGCCGAAAGCCGCGCCGTCCAAC
>DAIPXW010000150.1:0-5799 GCA_036783075.1 Candidatus Dormiibacterota bacterium
CTCGATGAACTTCACGTAGGCGTCCTGGCTCAGCGTCTGGTGGTCGATATAGCCCGCCTTCGCGTATGGGCTGATCACCAGGCCTGGAACCCTGAGGCCATAGCCGGCGCTATCGACGGTCGGAGGTGCTACGTGGTCGTAAAAACCACCCCAGTCATCCCAGGTCAAAAAGATCGCCGTGGAGCTCCACGCGGGCGTCCTCATGATCGTGTTGATCAACGTCGTGACGTATGTCTGCCCGGCAGTGATGAGACCTGGCGGATGCTCGCTGACCTTGCCGTTGGGGACGATCCAGCTCACAGCGGGTAAGTTGCCCGCCTCGGCGTCAGCGTAGAAGTGATCGATGGTCTGGACGTCGGACAGCTGACCGTCGGCGCGAACGTCGGTGAAGCCCGGCAGCGGGTTCCAGATGTCCGGTGTGCCGACGCGTTGCTGCTTCGGAGCGCACGCCGCCGCGTCATCCTCGCAATCGGGCTGCAGCCCTTCGGCGACGTAATACCGCCAGCTGACGTTATGCGTGTAGAGCAGGTATGTGAGCGATGTCCACGCGAAATTTCGCGATGCCTGGTTGTCGCCATTGATCGCACCGGCGCCTCCGACGAGCGGGCTGCCCGGCGCGTCGATGTTCGTGACGCAGCTCATCGGGTCGTTGACGCGGCTGCATTTCGCCGACCACTCCGAGACCATGTACAGGTGCTGCGGAAAGCTCCATGACGCGTTGGGCTGGAACAGCTGGTCCTGCAGGACGAAATTCTGTGCGTAGGACCAGTAGTTGGGGATGTCGCGCGCGTCCTTGTAGCCCATGACGTCGGTCTTCACCGAGTTCGTGCACGTGGGGTCGACCGTCTGAGCGCAACCCTTGCGGCCGTTCTCCGCCTGGCCGATGAACCCGTCCATCTTTCCCGCATTGATGTCCGCCGCCGCGTTGGAGCTGCCATGCGGGCCGCCCCCGTTCATGTCGACGGGGTCGTGGTACGGGCGCACGCATCCGCCGTTTGAGGGGTCCGGGATGCAGACCGTGAACTGCCCGTTCTGACGCGGTAGCCCGTCGGCGCCCGGATACAGTCCGAAGTACTCGTCGAAGCTCCGGTTCTCCTGCATGATCACGACCACGTGCTGGATCTTGTGGATCCCGGCACCCTGCACGGCGATGGTCGGAGATGGCGTCGCGGTAGACGCCGATCGGACGCAGCTGGTGACACATATCAACGCAACCAGGCCGAGCGCCAACCGGCTCACGACGCGAGATTAAGGTGGCGCGCCGCGCAGGTCATCCGCGATATGTCAAATCTCTGTCGGGGCTGCTCCCAGGCGCTCGGGTGACGAGTAAACGTTGAATCGTCCCTCGCGGAGGAACCCGACAAGGGTCTGGTTGAACTCGCGGGCCAGCGCGACCGCGAGGCTCGACGGCGCGCCGACGGCGGCGAGCACGGGGATGCCCGCCGTGATCGACTTCTGGACAATTTCGTAGCCGGCCCGCCCGCTCACTACCAGGATGCAGTCCGACACCGGCAGGCGGCTGTCGAGCAGCGCACGACCGACGACTTTGTCAACCGCGTTGTGCCGGCCGATGTCCTCGCGCAGCGTGACCAGGGTCCCGTCCATCCTGAACAGGCCGGCGGCGTGAAGACCTCCCGTGCGGTCGAACACGCCCTGCCCGGAGCGCAATGCGGCTACGAGACCCGGCAGCATCGAAGGGTTGAACAACGGTCCGGCGGGCAACGCTGCCAGGTCGCGCTTGAGGTCGTCGATGAGGACTGTCCCGCACACTCCGCACGCCGAGCTCGAAAGCATCGAGCGCTCGGGCTTGCGCCGAGGCGCACCGGCAAGGTGCACGTCCACCTGGTTCGACTCGACGAAAGCCTGCTCCACCGCCACGCCGCTCTCGGTCTCCCCCGCGTCTGCGCTGATCCGGACCTTCCTCACCTCCGCGAGCGACCGGACGATGCCCTCGGCGAACATCAGGCCCAGCGCGAGCTCGACGTCCTCGCCCGGCGTCCTCATGACCACTGACAGCGGGCTGCCGCCGAGCATGAGCTGCAGAGGCTCCTCGGTGACGACCGCGTCGGGCGCGCCGGTCCACTCGCCAGACGCCCAGCGGCGGATGCGCAGGCCGGGAGCGGCTGGTTTCACCTGTCAGGCCTGGGCGACGCGCAGGTGTCGGGCCGAACGGGGGACCGCCGTCGTGACCGCGAAGCCGCGCCACGAGGTGACCCGCTCGGGTTTGAGCTCAACCGCCGCCGGCAGGTCGGCGGGGTCGACTCCATACCTCTCGGCGATGACCGAGCCGTCCGAAGCCGGTCCAAACGTCCCGCGAACGCAGGCGCCCACCATCAGGGATGGACGGAAGCGGTGATGCGACTCGACCACGAGCGCACCCGCAGATCCCGATCGGGGATGGCCGCCGGTGGGAGCGACAGTCACCTCCCCGCGATCCACCTCCCAGTACGCCGGCCGGATCATCGGCATCCCGCCTTCGATCCAGCATGCGTATCCGCGCGACACTCCGGCAAGCCGCCTGCTCACCTCCGCCGGCACCGCCGGAACGCGCGCAGCCTGCGCCTGCGGGAATGGACCGCCACCAAGCACGTCTACCTGGCTAGGGCGCAGGCGCATCACCACGCGGTTGTACGGATACCACTCGCGCGGGAGCCGGGCGATGTCGAGCGCGTAACCGGCCACGAACGGTGCGTTCTTCAGCGCGTACCCGGCCATTCCCAGAAGGTATCCCGGCCCGTCGAGCATCGCACGCACCTGGCTCGAGAGCGACAGCGGGTCGAAGACCTCTATCGCCCCGCGCAGCAGGACGGCTCGCGTGCCCGCGTCGACGAGGAACGCTGCGCGCGGGTCGCGCCTGGCGAGTACGGTCTTTGCCGCATAGCGCGAGGTCGTCATCCACAGCGAGCCGGCGGCGACGCTGAAGACTGCCGGATTCACGAGCGGAAGCCTGCCGGACCGCAGCGCGAGCATTCCGATCGGAGAGTGCCCGAGGATCTCGCGCGCATCGCTGCTCATTCGCACGGGCCCAACTTTACCCGTCGCCCTTCAAGGGAGGGTTACCGATCGCGGGATCAGCCCGCCTCCAGGACATCGCGGATGTGCTCGAGCGCCCGCTTCAACCTGCGCCTGACCATCCAGTCCATGCGTCCGGCGATCGCGGCGCCGATGAACGAGGCGGGCGGTTCGTATGCGATACGCAGCACGATGCGCACCGCTGGGCCGGTTCGTGACGATATCTCGAGGAAGGTGAAGCCGCCCTCCTGCCTTATCAACCCCGATTCCGAGATCCAGCCGATCTCCTCGGGCCGCTGCCACCGGTTCAGCCGCAGCACGCTCTTGAGCGGGAATCCAAAGGCGTTCATCTCGACGTCGTAGCGGGCTCCGACGCCGCGGGCCTTCGACCCGATGGGTTCCCAGCGGGTCACGCCCTCGAGCACTGCGGCGACGTGGCGATGGTCGGCGAAGTAGTCGAAGGCGCGCCCCGGCGAGCACTTCACCTTCACGTCCGCTGTGAACTCGACCCGGCCCACGCCGCCAAGATATGACTTGTGCGGCGAGTGAAACACGGTGGGGTGGCGGTCGAAGACTCCGTCGCCTCTCAGGTGCCCATCGACGGACGCAGCCTGCATGACGGCTTTGCCGACGGCATCCGCGCGTTGACGCTCGGACTGATCCGCATGCGCGACGATTCGCTGTACCTCGGTCCGGTCGCGCTTCTGCGTTTCGGCCGCGCCGACCTCACGACATCCGCGGTTGACTGGCCGATCGAGGGCGGTCTCCTGACACGCCGCGCGAGTGGGCACTTCAGGATCGAGGCGAAAGGCGGGCGGCTGGTTGCGTCGGTGGACGGATATCGCCCGCGACTGCCCCTCCCTGTCTACGCTCTCACACAGCTCCCGCTGCACCACGCGCTGACCCGGCTTCACCTGCTTCGTGTCCGCGGCAGGGAGCCGGGCCCGGGCGTTCCGGCCTCCGCCGGGGACCGCCGCCAGGCCGCCGCGATCGACATCGCGTTTTGCGCGGCCCTGGCCGCTTTGAGCGGGCGGCGCCGGCGACTGCGACTCCTGCTCGGCGTCGCGGTCGCATATCACCTGACGTGCTGGACGGCCGGCGGCCGAACCCTGGGCGGATCGGTCATGAGGCAGCGAGTGGTCGCAGTCGACGGCTCGGCGGTCAGCTTCGGCCAGGCCGTTGTGCGACTGTTCGCGCTCCCTCTGGCGTGGGCGCGCAACCATCCGTTGCACGACGAGTTGGCGGGCACCGAAGTCGTCGTCGACTAGACAGCTAGGATTTTCTCGGAATGGCGGACGCGGTCGACCTCGTCATCTTCGGAGCGTCGGGTGACCTTGCACGTCGCAAGATCCTTCCTTCGCTGGCGCAGCTCATGTCGCGCGAAGGCCGGCCATTGCGCGTCATCGGCGCTGGTCGCGGACACAAGACGACCGCCGATTACCGCGAACTCGTCAACGAGGCGAGCGGCGACCAGCGCCTGAGCGCGACGGCGGACTGGGTGCAGGTCGACTACTCGGAGCCATCGACCTTCACGCCCTTGAAAGACCTGATCGCGCAGTCGTCATGCGTCATCTTCTACCTGGCGACGCCGCCTGAGACTTTCAGCGACATCGTGGCCGGGCTGACCCTGTCAGGTCTTGCCCGAAAAGCCGATTCGTCGCGGCGCATCGTCGTCGAGAAGCCGCTCGGCCACAACCTCGCGTCGGCTCATGCGCTGAATGCCGAGCTCGCTGAGGCCTTCGACGAGGAGCAAATCTTTCGCATCGATCATTACCTCGCCAAGGACACCGTTCAAAACGTCCTGGCGCTCCGGTTCTCGAACTCCCTGTTCGAGCCTGTGTGGAACCGAACGTTGGTCGAGTCGATTCTCATCACCGTCGCGGAGGACGCGGGGATCGGCGCGCGGGCCGGCTATTACGACCAGACCGGGGCCGTACGCGACATCATCCAGAACCACGTGCTGCAGCTGCTTGCACTCATCACGATGGAGCCGCCCACAACCTTCGACGCGGAGTACGTGCGCCGGGCCAAGCGCGCCGCGCTGCGCGCGATGTCTCCCATCGACCCGGGATCGGCGGTGCGCGGCCAGTACGAGGGATACCTCGACGAAGAAGGGGTCGCCCGCGACTCGCGGCGCGAGACCTATGCGGCAATGCGAGTATCGATCGAGAACTGGCGCTGGGACGGCGTTCCGATCTTCGTGCGCACGGGCAAGGCCCTCACACGGAGGGTCACCGAGGTGGTCATAAAGCTGCGCGACGCCCCCATGCTCCGCATCGCCGGTCGCCGCCAGCGCGGCATCCCGACGTTGATCGTGATCCGCATCCAGCCGGACGAGGGCATCTCTCTGCGCATCGGCGCCAAGCGACCAGGCACGCGGTTTGAGATGGTGCCGGCCGGGATGCGTCTCGACTACGCGAAGCTCACCAAGACCGCCCTGCCGGAAGCGTATGAGAACGTGCTGTCGGAGGTGCTGGCGGGCGGCCATTCAGCCTTCCCGGGAGCCGAGGAGATCGAGCTGTCCTGGGAGATAGTCGACCCGTTGATCCGCGCCTGGGAGGCCGAAGGCCATCCTGAGATCTATCCCGCGGGCTCGTGGGGACCGCACGCGGCGGACGACATGGTCGCCGCCGGAGGCGGTGGCCGCTGGATCATCAGCGGAGACGAACCGGGCACGGGCTGACGCCGAGAGATTCGGTGGCCAGTTGGCCCAGATGCTAGGCGCGGCCGAGCACCGGAGCGAGCGCATCTCTCGATGCGTGAGCGAGGAGCGGAGGCCGCAACGAC
>DAIPXW010000151.1:0-5792 GCA_036783075.1 Candidatus Dormiibacterota bacterium
TCGACGTGCGCGCCGGCTTCGACGGCGACCCCAACCCGAAGCTTGCGGTCGGTCGGCAGGGCCGCATCAAGAAACAGCCCGGCCGGCTCGGCCCAGTAGGCGTCACCAGGCAGGTGGCCGGCGATGGCGTCGAGCCCGGCCGCGGCGTCGGCGACCGTGCGCGCGATCACGCCATCGGTCGCCAGCCCTGCCCAGTGCTCGCCCAACAGCGGACCAGCCGAGACCCGTCCGCGGGAGGGCTTGAGCCCGACCGTGCCGCAGCAGCTCGATGGGATCCTCACCGATCCTCCGCCATCCGAACCATGAGCGAAGGCGCAGAGTCCGGCCGCGACCGCCGCCGCCGCCCCACCGCTCGAACCGCCGGGGGAGTGGCCGTGGCGCCACGGGTTGTGCGTCGCCCCGAAGAGACCGTGCTCCGTCGTGGGGCGGGTGCCGAACTCGGACGTGTTGGTCTTGCCCAGGATTGGACAGCCTTCCTCCTTGAGTCGCGCGACCGGGAAGAAGTCGACGGGCAGCGTGTAGTCCTCGAAGGCTCTCGAACCGAGCGTCATCGGGTAGCCCGCCACCGATATCAGCTCTTTGACCGACACGGGCACTCCCCAGAGCCGGTGCCCACCAGGATCTCCTGAGTCCGCTGCCGCCGCCTGCGCGAGCGCCAGCTCGGGCGTGGTGAGCACGTAAGCGTTCAGGCGTGGGTTGTATTTCTCGATTCGCTCGAGGTACGAGCGGGTCAGCTCCGTCGCCGAGAACTCTCGGCGGCGCACCGCGGCCGCCTGGTCAAGCGCGGACGCGTATGGATCCATTGCCTGTAATGGTGCCGATTCTGGCTGCCCGGTATGGGGCCGTCCGCAGCGCGCCCTCGAAGCTCCGCGCATTTTCCGGAGGGATGACCACCAGAAGGCCACCGCTCGTCTGCGCGTCGCACAGCATCAACTGGTCGGTCTCCGACACGCCGCCCCAGTCAACCTGCTTACGGTAAGCCTCACGGTTGCGGCGGCTGCCGCTCGGGAAGAGGTCCTTGTCCGCGAGCTCGCGCACACCTTTCATGAAAGGGATCGCGCTCAGCTCGACGTCCGCGCCTCCTTCGATGTTGGCGAGGTGGCCGATCAGCCCATAGCCCGTCACATCGGTGGCCGCGGTGGCGCCGTTCGCGGCCATCGCCTCAGACGCGAGGCGGTTCAGGTGGGACATCACGGCCACGGCCTCGCGCTCGAGGGCCGGGGGACACAGGCCGCGCTTGATCGCTGTCGCCACAAGGCCGGAGCCGAGTGGTTTGGTCAGGTAAAGGATGTCGCCTGGGCGGGCACCGCCGTTCGAGATCACCCGGTCCGGGTGCACCTCCCCGATCACGGCGTAGCCGAACTTCGGCTCAGGGTCGTCCACCGAGTGGCCGCCGATCACCGCGATCCCGGCCTCACCCAGCTTCGCCGCCCCGCCCGCCACGATCTTTTCCAGCAGCCCGGTACCCAGCTTGTCCCGAGGGAAGGCCGTGATGCCGAGCGCGAACATCGGCCGCGCCCCCATCGCGTAGACGTCGCTCAACGCGTTGGCCGCCGCGATGGCACCGTACTCGGACGGGTCGTCGACGATCGGGGTGAAGAAGTCGACGGTCGCCACCAGGGCGCGGTCGGGCGCGATGCGATAGACCGCCGCGTCGTCGCGGGCGGCCGTCCCGACCAGCACGTTGGGGTCGACGATCGGGGGCAGAGCCCCCAGTACCTGCCCTAGCTCCACCGGGCTGAGCTTGCAGGCTCAACCGGCCCCGTGGCTGTACTCCGTCAACCGAAGTGGTGAGAGCGGATCCATAGGTGGCTAGTATCGGCGGATGCCTCTGGTGTTCGCCGCGATCGCCCCCCACGGCGGGCTTGCAATCGCAGAAGCCTGCTCGCCCGAAGAGAGATCGCTTGCCACGGTGACGCGAAACGGCATGGAGGAGCTCGGACGGCTCTTCACGGCGGCACGACCGGACGCGGTAGTGATCGCGACGCCGCACAACGTCCACATCGCCAACGCGCTCGGGGTGATCGTCGCCGGCCGCGTCGCCGGCAAGCTTGCGGGCGCGCCGCCGTCGGTGGCACTGGACGTGCCGTCCGCGACCGACCTCGCCTGGGTCGTGCTCGAAGAGATGCTTTCGTCGGGCGTGCCCTCCACGGGGGTCAGCTTCGGCTCCAACGATCCTGCGACCGCCGTCGCGCCGATGGATTGGGGAGTGCTGATCCCCCTGTGGTTCATGGGCGGACGGCACGATCCCCCGGTACCGCTTGTCGTCGTGACACCGGCGCGGGACCTGCCGGCCGAAGATCATGTGGGCGCGGGCGCGGCGATCGCCGCCGCCGCCGAAAGGTCACGCCGGCGCGTCGCGTTCATCGCCAGTGCCGACCACGGCCACGCGCACCTCGAGGACGGCCCGTACGGCTACCACCCCGGCGCGGCCGAGTACGACGCCCTCATCTGCGATTTGGTGCGCGACGGACAGCTCGAGCGGCTGGCGGAGATTCCGCCGGAGCTGGTCGAGAACGCGAAGGCCGACAGCTGGTGGCAGATGCTGATACTCCACGGCGCCACCAAAGGCTGGCGAGGGCGTCTGATCTCTTACGAGGCACCCACCTACTTCGGGATGCTGACCGCCGCCTACCGTCCCGCTAGCTGATCGAGGTCAGCTCGAGACGGCGCGCAACGGCCGTTTTGAGCGCCGGATGTCTTTCGAAACCCGGGTCGGCCAGCAGCGCGTCCTCTGCCTCCTGACGCACCTCGCTCAGCAGCTCGGGTTGCTGAAGCGCCTGCATCGCAAGGTCGGACATGCCGTGCTGCCGGGGCCCCATCAGCTCCCCCATACCGCGGATCCGCATGTCCTCCTCTGCGAGCTTGAAACCGTCGCGGATGCGCGTCATCAGGTTCAGCCTGTTGAGCGCCGGTTCGGACGGGTCGTCGGTGAGCAAGAGACAGTGGCTCTGGCCGGCACCCCGGCCGACGCGGCCGCGGAACTGGTGGAGCTGCGCGAGACCGAAGCGGTCCGCGCCTTCGATCATCATCGCGGTCGCGTTCGGCACGTCGACGCCGACCTCGACCACGGCCGTCGCGACAAGTACCTGGATCTCGCCCGACACGAAGTCGCGCATCACCTGGTCCTTCTCCTTCAACCGGCCGTGGACGAGGCCCATCCGGAGGTCTGGAAACACGTCCCTCCTCAACCGGTCGAACTCGGCTGTTGCGGATCGTGCGGCCACCGCCTCCGACTCCTCGATCAGCGGGCAGATGACGAACGCCTGCCTTCCCGAGCGCACCTCGGCGCGTACGAGGTCATAGGCTTTCTGCCTGTTTTCGGGCTCGACCACCTCGGTGTGGACCGGGGCGCGCCCGGGCGGCTGCTCGTCGATCACCGAGACGGCCATCTCTCCGTACAGCGCAAGCGCGAGCGTCCGGGGTATGGGCGTCGCCGTCATCGCGAGGAAGTGGGGGCGCCCGCGTCCTTTGGCGCGAAGCAGCTCGCGCTGGCGCGTGCCGAACCGATGCTGTTCGTCGACGACCGCCAGGCCCAGGTTGACGAGCTCGACGTCGTCCTCGATCAGCGCATGCGTGCCGACCACCAGCGCACAGTGGCCTGACGCAGCCGAAGCGCGGACCCGCCGCCTCTCTGCGGCGGTCTGACTGCTGACCAGCAGCTCCACCACGAGCCCCGGAAAGCTCTCTTCGAGATATGCCCTGAAGCGAACCAGGTGCTGGCGCGCGAGGATCTCCGTAGGCGCCATCACCACCGACTGCAGGCCCGCCGCATGTGCCATGGCGACGCAGGCGGCCGCGACGGCGGTCTTGCCCGATCCGACGTCTCCGTTGAGAAGCCGGTTCATGGGGGCGGTCTTCTCCATGTCCTGGAACGCTTCCCACGTCGTTCGCCGCTGCGCTCGAGTCAGCTCGAAGCCGAGCCCGGACTTGAACGTGTCGATCACCTCCTGTCGATACGGGATCGGCATCGCCGGCTCCACGGCAAGGCTGGCGCGCATGAGCGCGAAGGCCGCCTGGAGCTCGAACAGCTCGGCGAAAGCCATGCGGTGGCGCGCCTTGCGCCACTCTTCCTCGGTCTCCGGGTGGTGCCCGAGCCGGACCGCCTCCGCGACCGGGAGCAGGTGGTGGCGCTCACGAACGCCGGCCGGCAGGATGTCCTCCAGCTGCACCGCCAGGGGCAGGACCGAATCGACCCAAGCCGCCATCCTCTTCGAGCTGAGGCCTTCGACCAGGTGGTACTTGGGCATGAGGCCGCCCACCTTCGCTGGGATCAGGTCGCTCGCGTCGTCGAGGCGCTCGTGGTGCGGGTTCTGCATCTCGAGCATCGAGCCGTAACGCGACTGCTTGACCGTGCCGGCCACCGCCACCCGGTCGCCTTTGTGCAGCTGCCGCGCGATGAACGGCTGGTTGAACCAGACCACTTTCAAGGCGGCGCCGGCTTCGTCGCGCAGCGTCGCCTCGGTCAGGCGGATGCGCCGGCGGGGGGACTGCTTGGCGCTGATCGCGCTGATCGTGCCGATGACCGTCGCCTGGCGGCCGGGCTCCAGCTGCGAAACCGCGGCGGGCGCCCCGTAGGTCTCCCAGTCGAACGGGAGCGTGAGCAGCAGGTCGCGGATCGTGGCGATCCCCAGCTTCTCCAGCCGTTTGACGTCTGGAGCTGTGATTTTGGGCAGCGCCGATACCAGGGCGTCGAGGGTGCGGGGCAGCACGAGGATTTGCGTCACGAGGCTCTTTGCATTGACAAGCACGCTTCCAGGCGTATCTTCCGCAGCACCACCTTGATACCGCCTCCGCCAGATGGCCCTCCGCCGACGGAAACAGCAGGCATTCCGCCCCCTCCTCCGCCCCCATCGTTCGAGCCCGCGCGCACCTCAGGGCTCTCTCGCGGGGCGAAAACCACGATCGCGGTGCTGGTCATCCTGGCCATCGTCATGATTGGAATCATCGGTTACGCGGTCGCGGGCTTCGCATACGCCTCCAACCGCATTGCTATGGGCGACAAGAGCGTGAACACGGTGATCTCGCATCAGAACAGCCTCAACACTACGTTCAAGGACATCGACACTAAGTTCAGCAGCCTTAACAGCAACTCAGCGTTCGACCCCGTGCAGGCCAAGGCCCTCATGAGCCAGTTCGTGGCCAGCGCCCAAGCAGCCGGGGTCACCGTGGACGCAGACGACAATTCGCTGGTCACCGCCAGGTCGAGCCTTGACGACCAGCACTGGCTCACGCTGCTGAGTCGCGGAAACCTCGACAAGGAGAGGGCGCGCATCGACCACGTTCGCACCGCGCTGGCCGACGCCAAGACCATCTCTGCCGACTACGTGCAGGACGGCCTGTTCCTTCAGGCCTTCATCGACGCGGCCACCGACCTCGACACCTTCGGCACCCAGGCCGGGAATGCCGACCTCGCCGGCGCCAGGACCACCCTCACCACCATGAAGACCCACGTGGACAAAGCGCTCCAGCTGTCGTCCGCGCCCGGCCTTCCCACCGAGCTCCACAGCCTGATGGTGGACTTCGAGACGCTGGTCACCGACTTCGGGAAGCTGCTCGACGCGGCCGCAACCGGCAACGTGGCGGCGATCAACAGCTCTGAGAAGGCCGCCGAAGCCGACGCGACCAAGATCAGCGGTTACAACTTCGACACGATCGGGACGCAGATCGACGCTTTCTACAAGCCGTTGATCGACGGCTTCAACTCGGAGATGGCCAAAGCAACCGCCTGACCGTGCAAGCCCGGTTTAATGGAGCCGTGCGGCCTGGCTTCTACGAAGACGACTCGATCA
>DAIPXW010000152.1:0-5784 GCA_036783075.1 Candidatus Dormiibacterota bacterium
TACCGCGACAACGTGCCCGACCCGAGCGTCTTCGTCCGGTTCAGGCTCAAGACGGACCAGCCGGGCGCGCGCAGGGCGCACGACTTCGACAGGACCTCAATCCTCGCCTGGACGACCACGCCCTGGACGTTGCCCGGCAACGTCGCGTTGGCAGTGGACGACGATATCGACTACATAAAGGTCAAGGACGGCGAGGGCGACTTTTTGATCCTGGCCGAGTCGCGGCTCGGGGTGCTCGACGAGCCGCCGCAGGTCGTCGACCGTTTCAAAGGGAGCGACCTCGTCGGCCTCGAGTACGAACCGCTGTACCCGTACTCGGTCCCGACCGAGGGACGCGCCCACTACGTGGTCGACGCGGACTTCGTGTCCACCGAGGAGGGCACCGGCGTCGTACACACCTCGGCGCTCTACGGCGTCGACGACTTGCGGCTGTGCCAGGAGAAAGGCATCTCGTTCCGCCACACCGTCGGCCTGGACGGCAAGTTCCTTCCGTATGTCGAGAAGTTCGCCGGCCTCCACGTCAAGGAGGCCGACCCGGTGATCATCGACGACCTCAAGGCGCGCGGCCTGCTGTACCGGGCCGAGACGATCCTGCACACGTATCCCGAGTGCTGGCGGTGCAAAACGCCACTGATCTACTACGCCCTCGACTCGTGGTACGTACGGACGACGGAGCGCAAGGCCGAGCTCATCGCAAACAACGCGGCGACCAACTGGGTCCCGGCCCACGTGAAGACAGGGCGCATGGGCGACTGGCTCGAGAACAACGTCGACTGGGCGATCTCGCGGTCGCGCTACTGGGGCACGCCCTTGCCGTTCTGGGTGTGCGAGAAGTGCGGCGAGCAGCGCTGTGTGAGCTCCTCGGAGGAGCTCGGCCTGAAGGAGGACACCGACCTGCACCGTCCCTTCATCGACACGGTCACGCTGCCCTGTCAGAAGTGCGGCGGTGTGATGAGGCGCGTGCCGGAGGTGCTCGACTGCTGGTTCGACTCGGGGGCGATGCCATTCGCCCAGCGCGGTTACCCGCGCCACGGCAAAAAGGAGTTCGAGGAGACTTTTCCCGCGGACTTCATCTCCGAGGCGATGGACCAGACGCGCGGATGGTTCTACTCGCTGCTTGCAATCTCGACCCTTCTCTTCAAACAGAACTCGTACCTCAATGTCATCTGCCTCGGGCTCGTGGTCGACCCCAAGGGGAAAAAGGCCTCGAAGTCGCGCGGGAACGTGCTGGACCCGAACTACCTGTTCGACAACTTCGGCTCGGACGCCGTGCGCTGGTACTTCTTCACCTCGACGCAGGTCGGCGAGAACTACCGCACCGGCGCGGACACCTTGCGCGAGACCGTGCAGCAGTTCTTCATCCCGCTTTGGAACTGCTACTCGTTCTTCGTCACCTACGCCCGGCTGGACGGCTTTGACCCTTCCCAGCGTGCAGTGCCCGTGGAGGAGCGCCACGTGCTCGACAGATGGCTCTTGTCAAAGCTCGCCGGACTGGTCGATACAGTCTCGACCGGGCTCGACGGCTACGACGCCAACGAGCCCGCCCGCAAGATCCATCGCTTTGTCGACGACCTGTCGAACTGGTACATCCGCCGCTCGCGACGGCGGTTCTGGAAGTCGCAGTCGGACCGCGACAAGCTGGCCGCCTACCAGACCCTGTTCGAGACGCTGCGGACGGTGTGCCGGCTTATGGCCCCGTTCGCGCCGTTCACGTCGGATGCGATCTACCGCAACCTTTCGGGCGACGAGTCCGTGCATCTGAGCGACTTCCCCGCGCCCATGAGCTACGCGGATCCGCAGGTCGAGACCGACATGTCGAGGGCCCGGCAGGCTGTGGAGGCAGGCCTCGCGGCGCGCGACGCCAACCGGCTCAAGGTGCGCCAGCCGCTGGCCTCGTTCGCCCTCCCCGGCGATCCGCTGCCTGACGACATCGCGGCGATCGTGCGCGAGGAGCTCAACGTCAAGAGCCTCCTGTTCGGAGCGCCGGAGCCCAGGCTCGACACCGAGATCACCGAGGACTTGCGCCTCGAAGGCCTTGCGCGCGAGATCGTCCGCGCGATACAGGACAAGCGCAAGAAGCTGGGGCTGAACGTCGAGGACCGCATCGACACGCGGTACGAAGCCGACGGGATGCTCGTCCGCGCCGTCGAGCGCCACGCCGACTACGTCAAGAACGAGACCCTCTCGACCACGCTGACGCGCGGGCGCGAGGACGACTTCAACGGCGAGCAGATGATGCTTGAAGGAGAGCAGATTTGGATCGGCCTCAAGCAAGCTACCTGACACCCGGGCGCATCGCTTTTGCGGCGGTGGCGATCGCCATCTTCGTCCTGGACCACATCACGAAGAGCCTGGTCGACGCGCAGGTCCCGTATGGGACGGAGATCCCGGTGATCGGCCACCTGGTCGGCATCACCAACGTACGGAACTCGGGGGCCGCCTTCGGCCTGGCGCCCACCTTTGCCTTGCTCTTCCTCATCGCGTCGGTGGTCGTAACGATCGGCCTCGTGGCCTACGTGGCGCGGACTTCGAGCCCCTTCTGGACCGACGCCGTGCTGGGGCTGGTCCTCGGCGGGACCGCCGGCAACGGCTTCGACCGGCTGGTCTATGGAACCGTGACGGACTTCGTCAACGTCCACTTCTGGCCGGTCTTCAACGTCGCGGACTCGGCGATCAGCATCGGGGTCACCATCCTGATCCTCGGGCAGCTCTTACGAAGAAATCCCCACGAACCCTGAGGCTGCGCCGTGAGTTCGCGGGGGCCCTCGAGGAAGCAGCGCCTGATCGCGCCGGCGGCATCGCCGCGGCTGGATCGCTTTCTCGCTGAGAACGCCGAGGACCTGAGTCGCGCCGCGGCCGCGCGGTTGATCAAGGGCCACCTGGTGCGGGTCGACGGCGAGACAGCGCAACCGTCGGACCGCGTCACGGCCGGCGCCGTGATCGAGCTCGAGATCCCCGAGGCCTACTCCGAGGTCGCCACCGGCGAGAACATCCCGCTCGAAACCGTATACGAGGACGAGGACCTGGTCGTGATCGACAAGCCGGCGGGCATGGTCGTGCACCCGTCCCCAGGGCACAGCTCGGGGACGCTCGTGCACGCGCTGCTCGGCCGTGGAGGAAGCTGGTCGGCGGCGGGCGGCGCGGCGCGGCCAGGCATCGTGCACCGGCTCGACAAGGGAACGTCGGGCCTGATCGTCGTGGCCCGCAACGACGTGAGCCACCGCGCCCTCTCCTCGCAGCTGAGCGATCGCACGTTGAGCCGGACTTACCTCGCGATCGTGCGCGGGCTGCTCAAGGACGACGCGGGCGACCTGGAAGGCCCGATCGGGCGCCATCCGAAGGAGCGCAAGCGGATGGCGGTCGTGAGCGGCGGGCGCTATGCGCGCACGCGTTACCAGGTGGTCGAGCGGCGGGGCGGGCATACACTCGTTCGCTGTGACCTCGACACCGGGCGGACGCACCAGATACGCGTCCACCTCGCCGCGCTCGGCCACCCCGTGGCGGGCGACGACGAGTACGGGGGTCGCGAACCTGACGCCGCTCGCCCGATGCTTCACGCGTGGCGCCTGCGGCTGCGGCATCCCCGGACTCGGGCTGAGATGAGCTTCGAGGTCGCGCCACCGCCGGACTTCGAGCGTTTCTGGGAATCGTTGAAATGACCGCCGGCCGCAGGGGGCTGATGATCGTGATCTCCGGTCCCTCGGGAGTGGGGAAGGACACGCTGATCAAGCGCCTGCTCGAGCTCGACCGCAACCTGCGCTACTCCGTCTCGTGCACCACCCGCAATCCGAGGCCAGGTGAGATCGACGGCGTCCATTACACGTTCCTGGACGCTCCGAGCTTTCAGAAGTTGATCGACCAGGGGGCTTTTCTCGAATATGCGACCTACGACGGGAACCTCTACGGGACGTTGAGCGAAAGGGTGGAGCGGGCCCGCGCCGACGGGCATGACATCGTGCTGAAGATCGAGGTGCAGGGCGCCGAGCAGGTTCGTGAGCGCGCTACGGACGGGCTCTTCATCTTTGTCGTCCCACCCTCGACGAGTGAGCTCGAGCGCCGCCAGCTGCTGCGGAACAGTGAATCCGCGTCAGGCATGGCGTCGCGTCGGGAGATCGCAGAACGAGAGATGACCTACGCGTCGCACTACGACCACGTCGTCGTCAACGACGAGCTCGAGCGGGCCGTGGCGGAGATACTCGCGATCATCGAGCAGGCCCGCGACTCTGAACGAGGCGCGCGGAAGGGCCAGACTTAACCTAATCCAATGCCTCTAGACCCCACCCCGGTGCCGGATGAGCTTCGAGGCCTGCGCATCGTGCTCCTGGTCTCCGGAGGAATCGCGGCTTACAAGGTGGTCGACCTTGCATCGGCGCTCGCGCAGGCGGACTGCCAGGTGCGGGTGGCCATGACGCCATCGGCAACCCGCTTCGTCGGACCGCCGTCGTTCCAGGGCGTCACGGGGAACCCCGTCACCACCGGGTTCTGGGCGGCGGGCCCCGATGGATCGCCCGAGCCCCACGTCGCGCTCGGCGACTGGGCACAGCTCATCCTTCTCGCCCCCGCCACCGCGAACGTGATCGGCCGGTTCGTCGGGGGCCGCTCGGGAGACATCGTCACGGCGACGCTGCTGGCCGCGCGCTGCCCGGTGGTCGTGGCGCCGGCCATGAACGACGCGATGTGGTCCAAGCCCGTGGTGCGAGCGCACATCTCCGAGCTGCGGCGGCGAGGGGTGATCATCGTCGAGCCGGAGACTGGCCGCCTCGCGAGCGGCCACGTGGGGACCGGGCGGCTCGCCGGCGCCTCGAAGCTGCTCAAGGCCATGGCCGACGCGGTCTGCGAGCGCTACGACCTCGCGGGCAAGAGGGTCATCGTCACCGCGGGTGGCACGCGAGAGCAGCTCGACCCCGTCCGCTTCATCAGCAACTACTCGAGCGGAAAGATGGGGTTCGCGATCGCGGCAGCGGCGGCCGACCGCGGCGCCCAGGTGACGCTCATCACCACGGCCGGCCGTTTCACACATCACGGCGTTCTGGTGAGGGAGCTCGCGACCGCGGACGAGATGCTGGCCGAGCTGCGCTCATCGATCAAGGGCGCCGACCTGCTGATGATGGCCGCGGCGGTGGCCGACTTCCGGCCCGCCCGCACCGCGACCGGCAAGATCCGCCGCGAAGAGACGCCGCACCTGACGCTCGAGCTCGAGGCGATCCCCGACCTGATCGCCACGCTCGGCAAGGAAAAGGACGCAGCCGGCGTGTTTCGAGTCGGCTTCGCGGCCGAAGATGCGGACCTCGATGCGAAGGCGATGGAGAAGATGAAGCGGAAAAGCCTTCAGGCCATCGTGGCCAACGACATCTCGCGCAGGGACATCGGATTTGGGAGCGATTACAACGCGGGCATCGTCTTCTTCGCGGACGGTTCGCGACACGAGCTCGAGAAGATGACCAAGCGCGAGATGTCGGACCGCATCCTGGACCTGGTCATCCCCCGACTCAAGTAGTGCTCTACGCCGAGGTGGCGGTCGAGGCGGCGCGCGGGTCGGGCCGAGAGACTTACACGTACGCGGTCCCCGACGGCGTGGACGTCGTCCCAGGCCATCGCGTGACGGTGCCTTTCGGCCGGCGCAGCACGTACGGCTTCGTCGTCTCGCTGGCGACCGAGGACCCGGGCGTGGAGACCAAGCCGATCGCCTCGGCCGGGGCCGACCCGCTGCTGCTGCCGCACCAGGTCGAGCTGGCACGCTTGGTCGCGGACCACTACTGGGTCCCGCTCATCGAATGCCTGCGC
>DAIPXW010000153.1:0-5765 GCA_036783075.1 Candidatus Dormiibacterota bacterium
AGCCACAAGATGAGCCCCGGATCGACGCTTCCCGAGCGCGTCGCCATGACCAGGCCTTCCAGAGGGGTGAACCCCATGGTTGTGTCGACGGAGCGGCCGCCCCACACCGCCGCCACGGACGCGCCTGATCCGAGGTGGCATGTGACGACTTTCAGCTCCCGTTCGGGTTGCCCAAGCATCTCGGCCGCGCGACGGGCGGCGTACGAGTGGGAGAAACCGTGAAACCCGTATCGCCTGATGCCGTGCCGGTCGCGCCAGTCACGCGGTATCGCGTACGTCGACGCGGCCGCGGGCATACGCGAATGGAAAGCGGTGTCGAAGCACGCCACGGCCGGCACTCGCGGCAGCAGCGTTCGCACGTCGGCGATGCCGGCCAGCGAAGCCGGCAGGTGCAGCGGCGCCAGGTCGGTGATGGTGGAGAGATAGCGGATCACCTCCGGCTCGATCCGGACCGAAGCCGGATAGCGGGGACCGCCGTGGACGACCCGGTGCCCGACCGCGTCGACCTCTCCCATCTCGCGCACCGCCGCCTCGAGCTTGCCCGCGCCGACCTCGCCTTCGGTGGCCTCGAAGTCCTTCTCGGCGATGGTTTCGTCGCGAGGGCCGACCAGGCTCACCTTGAGGGAGCTCGACCCCGCATTGACGACAAGTACTCGCATTTCTAGCGTTGCCGGGCGGCCGGGTTCATCTCGGCCGCAACGTTTAGTAAGGCCACTTCCAGTCGCGTATCTCGGCGGAGTCCTCTCCATGGTCGCGCGTGTACTGGCGGTGGCGCAATCGCTCGTCGATCATCAGCTGCCGGACCTGTGCCATCCGGGAACCGAGGCTTGGCACGCGGTCGATCACGTCCATCACCAGGTGGAACCGATCGAGGTCGTTCAGCATGACCATGTCGAAGGGCGTCGTGGTCGTGCCCTCTTCCTTATATCCGCGGACGTGGATGTTGTCGTGGTTCGTGCGTCGGTACGTGAGTCGGTGTACCAGCCAGGGATAGCCGTGATAGGCGAATATGACGGGCCTGTCGCGAGTGAACAGCTCGTCGAACTCGGCGTCGGAAAGGCCGTGCGGGTGCTCGCTGGGCGGCTGCAGGCGCATCAGGTCGACCACGTTGACCACGCGCACCTTCAAGTTCGGCACGTGGCGCCGGAGCAGGTCGACCGCGGCCAGGGTCTCGAGCGTGGGAACGTCGCCTGCGCACGCCATCACGACGTCGGGGTCGCTGCCCGCGTCGCTGCTCGCCCAGCCCCAGATCCCAAGGCCGCGCGTGCAGTGGGCGATCGCTTCCTGCATCGGCAGGTAGTCCAGCGCCGGCTGCTTGCCCGCCACGATCACGTTGACGTAGTTCCTGCTGCGCAGGCAGTGATCGGTGACCGACAGCAAGGTGTTCGCGTCCGGCGCCAGGTACACGCGGATGACCTCGGCTTTCTTGTTGACGACGTGGTCGATGAAGCCCGGGTCCTGGTGCGAGAACCCGTTGTGGTCCTGGCGCCAGACGTGGGACGAAAGGAGGTAGTTCAACGACGCGATCGGGTGGCGCCACGGGATCTCGCGCGTCACCTTCAGCCATTTCGCATGCTGGTTGAACATCGAGTCGATGATGTGGATGAAGGCTTCGTAGCAGTCGAACAGGCCGTGCCGCCCGGTCAAGAGATAGCCCTCGAGCCAGCCCTCGCACATGTGCTCGCTCAAGACCTCCATCACGCGCCCGTCGCGCGACAGGTGGTCGTCGTCCGGCTTGAGCTCGGCGTCCCACGCGCGGTCGGTCACCTCGAACACCGTCTGCAGGCGGTTCGATGCGGTCTCGTCGGGGCCCATGATCCTGAAGTTGTCGGGGTTGTCGCGGATCACGTCGCGAAGGTAGGCCCCGAGCACGTGCGTCGCCTCGCTCATCGTGGTCGCGGGCTTGTCCACCGCGACCGCATACGATCGGAAATCGGGCAGGCGAAGGTCCTTCAGGAGCCGGCCGCCGTCGGCATGAGGGTTGGCGCTCATCCTGCGTTCGCCGCGCGGGGCAAACGAGGCCAGCTCCGGCTCCAGGCGGCCCGACTTGTCGAAAAGCTCCTCGGCCCGGTAGCTGCGCATCCACTCTTCGAGTATCCGCAGGTGGTCCGGCTTGGCCGCGAAGTCGGTGACCGGCACCTGGTGGGCGCGGAACGTGCCCTCGACCTGGAGGCCGTCCACGACTTTGGGGCCGGTCCATCCCTTCGGCGTGCGGAGCACGATCATGGGCCAGCGCGCCCGCAGCGCCTTGCTGTCCGCTGCGGCGTCGCGCCGGATTCGCTCGATCTCATCCATGACCCAGTCCATGGCGGCGGCCATCTGCTGGTGGACGGCCTCCGGGTCGTCGCCGGTCACGAAGACCGGCGCATGCCCGTACCCCTCCATCAGCTCGCGCAGCTCGTGTTCCGGGATCCGCGCGAGGACCGTCGGATTGGCGATCTTGTAGCCGTTGAGGTGGAGGATCGGCACCACGGCCCCGTCGCGCCGCGGGTTCACGAACTTGTTGGAATGCCAGCCGGCCGCTAGCGGCCCGGTCTCGGCCTCGCCGTCGCCGACGACGCAGAACACGATCAGCTTCGGGTTGTCGAAGGCGGCGCCATACGCGTGCGCCAGCGCGTAACCGAGCTCGCCTCCTTCGTGGATCGAACCAGGCGTTTCCGGAGAGTTGTGGCTCGGGATGCCGCCCGGAAACGAGAACTGCCGGAACAGCTTCCGCATCCCAGCGGCGTCCATGGTGATGTCCGGGTAGACCTCGGTGTAAGTTCCCTCGAGGTAGGCGTTCGCGACGCCCGCGGGGCCGCCGTGGCCAGGGCCCATGATGTAGATCGCGTCAAGGTCGCGCCGGCTGATGACGCGGTCGGCGTGCGCGAAGATGAAGTTCAGCCCCGGCGTCGTGCCCCAGTGACCGAGAAGCCTCGGCTTCAGGTGCTCGAGCCGCAGCGGCTCCGTCAGCAACGGGTTGTCGAGCAGGTAGATCTGCCCTACGGACAGGTAGTTCGCGGCGCGCCAGTAGGCGTTGATCAGGTGGAGCTCTCGCGGGTCAAGCGGCCGGCGACCGGTGAGGTCGGGCGTGGCGGTCGTGCCGGTCTCGTCGTGGCCTGAGGTCGTCATCGCTCCCGCGCTCCATCATGGCGCTCACGCGGTCGTATTGGTTTCGCCGGGGCTCTCGTGGGGGCGGCGGGCGCAAGCGAGTCGCGAATCTCACGAACGCGCGCTTTCGCGAGGTTGCTCCGCATGATCCAGGCGACGTCCTTGTCCGTCGACCGCAGCCACTTCTCGAAGTAGGTGCGCCCGCTCTCGGGAGCCGCGGCCGCGCCGACGCTCCAGCAGTAGCCGAGGGCCTGGCGCAGGACCCTAAAGCCTTCGCTCCTGCGCTCGTCCGCGGCGGCGAGCGAAGTGGTGATGCGGTCGAGGATCTCCAGCACGTGGACCGCATCACCGGGCTTCTTCAGCAGCGCGGGCTCGCAGAGCCCCGCCGCAGCGGCGCGCTGGATGAAAGGGCTGCCGGCGGCCCAGGTCCGCATCTCGGCAAGGAGGTGCGGCATGCTCTCTCGACCCATCCGCTGCAGCGCCATCGCGACGCCTTCGCGGACGCGCCAGCGGGGGTCGGCGGCGAGCTCGCGCAGCCAAGTCATCACGGTCTCCGGTTCCATCAAGGCAACGCGGCCCAGGCCGGCGGTGCCACACAGCGCGAGGAACTCGTCGCTGGACGCCGAAAGCCGCCACAGCCGGTCGGCGTCAGCTTCGTCGCCCACCGCCTGCACGAGCTCGAGGTTCGCGCGGCGGCCGGGGAGGCCCGAGTGTTTCTTCAAGTACGGCTCCCAGTCCTTGAGCGTCCTCAGCTCCAGGCGATAGGCGTCTGCACGCTCCCCCATGTTCTCTGGCGATCCTAAGGTGTCCAAGATGTCAGGTGGTCGAATCGCGGTGATAATTCAACCGCCGCGTCGGTGCCTTTCGGAAGGCGTTTGCAACACAGGGAGGACACAAGTTGGCCGACCACATTGAAGAGCACAGACGGTCCAGCAGCGCTCACCGCGCGGCGTATGCGGCGGCGAAAGACGCGCCGACGGAGCACAAGCCGCGGCTGATCACGGCCAGCACGGTCCAATCGCAGGTGCACGGGGCCGGTGCGGTAGGTGGCTTCAACACCTGGCTTGCGGTGAGGATCACGAAGAGCGTGGGCACGATGTGGACCGCCTACCTGTTCGCGTGCATCGCGCTGATCTCGCTGCCCGCGGCGATCATGACGAGGAACGTCATCGTCATCGTGGCGTGGATTGCGCAGACCTTCTTCCAGCTCGTTCTGCTGCCGATCATCATCGTCGGCCAGAACGTGATCTCCGCGAGCCAGGACGCGCGGGCGGAGGCCGACCACATAACCCTGACCACGCTGCACTCGATGAACGTGCGGCAGCTCCAGATGCTCGAGCAGCAGGCGAGGATCCTGGACCAGCAACACCGGATCCTGGAAATGCTAGGGGGCAAGGGCCGCCATCTGATCGGAGAGGGGGGAGCGGCGGGATAATTGACGGCGCAGCGGTTACAGGCAATGGTGGGCAGCTGAGGTATTTCGATGAGTGACAGAGTTCAGGACGGACACGTGGACCATCCAGCCAAGGCGAGAGAGAAGCGCCGCGTCATGGTGACGCAGCTGCTGCGCAGCGCAGTCCTCAACCCGGCCGGCGCCGAGGTGGGCCGCGTCGAGGACCTCATCGTGAAGCTCGGCGAAGGAGGCTACCCGCCGGTCACGGGTTTGAAGGTGCGAATCGGCACGCAGGACGTTTTCGTCGGCAAGGACTTGATCGAGAAGCTGACGCCCGGCGCGGTGACGCTCAACAGCCACACCCTGCACACGGAGGCGTTCAGGCGCCGCCCTGGCGAAGTCCTGCTTGCGGCGGACGTGCTGGGGAGGCACCTCGTCGACGTGGCCCGGGGCCGGATCGTCCAGGCCCACGACCTCGTCCTCGCCCACGGCGAGGAGGGCTGGCGGCTGCAGGGCATCGACCGCAGTCCCCGAGCGATGCTCCGGCGGCTGGTTCCGAGACGAGCGCGGCCCGACCTTCGCCATCACGCGATCCTCGACTGGAAGGACATCCAGCCATTTGTCGGCCACGTCCCCACCGCCAAGCTGCTGATGCCGCTGCAACGGCTGCGAAGGCTGCACCCGGCGCAGATCGCCGACATCGTGGAGGGGGCTTCGCATGAAGAGGGCGAGGAGATCATCAAGGCCGTCGAGGGCGATGCCGAGCTGGCCGCGGACGTTTTCGAAGAGCTCGACCCGGAGCACCAGGTGGAGTTCCTCAAGTCCAAGTCGAACGAGGATGCCGCGCGCGTGCTAGACCGGATGGCACCCGACGACGCGGCAGACCTGCTCGGCGAGCTGGACCAGGAGCGGCGCCTGCCCGTGCTCAACCTGATGACGGCCAACCAGCAGCACAAGCTCCGCAAGCTGCTGCAGTACCACCCTACGACCGCCGGCGGGATGATGAGCCCCGACTACGTGTGGGTCGCGCGTGGTTCGACCGCCGAAATGGCGCTGGAGGCGGTCAGAACCGACGACAAGTCCCCGCATCAGCTGCTGAGCACCGTCTTCGTCACGGAGAGCGACGGAAAATTCCTGGGCAGCATCTCTCTTGTCGACCTGCTGCGGGCCGAGCCATTGCGCAATGTGGACGAGATGGAGCTGGTCAAGTGCGCGGTAGGCACCGGTGCGGACTTCGCCGACGTGACCCTGATGATGGCGGACTACAACCTCACCGCGCTCG
>DAIPXW010000154.1:0-5744 GCA_036783075.1 Candidatus Dormiibacterota bacterium
GGAGGCGGCCACGTTGTCGACGTGCCCCTCGTCGGCGCCCGCGTCGATGACGTGGCTCTTGACGTCCCAGGGACTGCTGAGCGCGGACGCGGCGAGCCTCGCCGCGGCGCTGCTCCCCAGCCCGACCCCGAGCGGGATCTCGCTGCGGACACGGCCCTTCATCTTCAGCCGCGTGAAGGGGTTCTCATGGGCGGCCAGGTAGTCCGCGCCCTCGCCCTCGTAATCCCATGAGGGATGCTCGGCCTCGTTGGCCTCGACCTCGAGCCAGAGGTCGATCGCCATCGCCATGCAGTCGAAGCCCGGGCCGATGTTCGCGATCGAAGCCGGGACCCTGATCCGCATCTACGAAGTTTCGTTCAATTCGCGGTCACAGTTTCAAGACCTTAGCGAGTGTGCGCGCATCTCCGTCGAGCTCGATGGGCGGTTCGACGTTCTTGAGCGCCGCGTCGGGGTCCTTCAACCCTGAGCCTGTGAGCACGACAACCGTGATCGAGTCCTTCTCGATCCTGCCGTCGCGGACCAGCCGGAACAGCAGGGCGAGCGGCGCCGCGGAGGCGGGCTCGGCGAAAAGTCCCTCGCTGTTGGCCAGGCGGATCTGGGCGGAAAGGATCTCGATGTCTGTCACCGCGGCGATGGTGCCGCCGGACTCGTCGCGCGCCGTGGTCGCCCCCTCCCATGAAGCCGGGTTTCCGATCCGGATCGCAGAGGCGACCGTCTTGGGGTCGGCGACCGGGTGGCCTTCGACGATGGGTGCGGCGCCTTCCGCCTGGGCACCGACCATCCGCGGGAGCCGGGTGGCAAGACCTGCTCGGTGGTACTCGCGAAAGCCTCTCCAGTACGCCGTGATGTTGCCCGCGTTGCCGACCGGAAGGACCAGGTAGTCCGGGGCATCGCCCAGGGCGTCGACCACCTCGAACGCCGCGGTCTTCTGTCCCTCGATCCTGTGCGGGTTGACCGAGTTCATCAACGCGACGGGGTAGTGATTGGTCAGCTCCCTCACCGTTTCCAGCGCGGAGTCGAAGTTGCCCTTGAGCGCGACCACTTTCGCGCCGTACATCAGCGCCTGCG
The DNA here is from genome assembly GCA_036783075.1 of Candidatus Dormiibacterota bacterium. Lineage (GTDB taxonomy): Bacteria > Chloroflexota > Dormibacteria > Dormibacterales > Dormibacteraceae > Palsa-870. Next base: position 1,069 of record DAIPXW010000154.1, read on the forward strand.
AGAGCTTGTTCAATGCGATCTCGCCGGACGGCACCACGACGATGGCCCGCACCCCCATGCGGGCCGCGTACGCGGCCATGGAGGCTGAGGTGTTGCCGGTCGACGCACAGATCAGCACCTTGCTCTTCGCCTCCAGGGCCTTGGCGACCGCGACCACCATGCCGCGGTCTTTGAACGACCCGGTGGGGTTGAGCCCTTCGTACTTGAAGTAGAGGTGTCTCAGGCCGAGCGCGCGGCCGATGTTGCGACTTGGCACCAAAGGCGTGGACCCTTCGTTCAGGTCGACCTCGGGGGTCGACGGTCCGACGGGCAGGTGCTCGCGGTAGCGAGCGATGACTCCCACGATGTCCGCCTAGAAGACGCGCAGGAAGGACGAGACCGCCTTCACCGGCTCTAGCGCCTCCATCCTGGATCGGGCGCGCTGGAGGCTTGCGTCGAGCGAAGGGTGCGTGGTGACCACCATCTCGGCCGTCTGGTCCTGCGACCACGCGTCTTTCTGGATGAAGCTCGAGATGCTCACGCCTTCCTCGGCGAACACCTCGCCGATCGCCGCCAGCACGCCGGTGCGATCGTCGACACGGATCCGGTAGTACGCACGCGTGACCACCTCACCCATCGGCACCACGCCGATCCGGTCATCGAAGCTGAAGGACGGCCGGCTCTGGACGCCGCGACGGATGGAGCGCGCGAGATCGATCAGGTCGCCCACCACCGCCGATGCTGTGGGCCTCCCCCCGGCGCCCTGGCCGACGAGCAGCACCTGGCCCACGAGGTCGCCCTCCACGAAGACCGCGTTCTGCGCACCCTCGACCTGCGCCAGTGGGTGGTCGAGGGGGACCAGCGCGGGATGCACGCGGGCCTCGATCCGGCCCGGGTGGCGCTGGGTGTGCGCGATGAGCTTGATCGCGTACCCCAGCTCCCGCGCGTACCGGAAGTCCACCGGCTCGACGCCCTCGATGCCCTCGCGGTAGATCTCGTCCGGACGCACCTTGATCTCGTAGGCGATGGAGCCGAGGATCGCGAGCTTGTACGTGGCGTCGAAGCCGCCCACGTCGTCAGTGGGGTCCGCCTCCGCGTACCCGGCGGCCTGCGCCTCGGCCACCGCCTCGGCCAGGGTGAGACCCGCGGTGGCCATCCGGCCGAGCACGTAGTTGGTCGTGCCGTTGATCACCGCCGAGACGCGCTCGATCCGATTGGCCTGCAGGTCTGTGCGAAAGGTGCTGATGAGCGGAATCCCGCCACCCACCGCCGCCTCGAAGTAGACGTCGACGTTGCGCTCGGCCGCGGCATCGAGCAGCTCGGGGCCATGCCTGGCCATCACGACCTTGTTGGCGGTGACGACGTGCTTGCCTGCGCTGATGGCCCGCTCCAGGTAGGCCCGCATGGGCTCGTCGCCGCCGGCCACCTCGACGATCACGTCGATCGCGGGGTTTTCCAGCAGCTCGGCCGGATCGGCGGTGAGCAGATCCGCGGCCACGTCGACCGAACGCTGCTTGTTGACGTCGCGAACGAGCACCCGGCGCAGGCACAGCTCGACGCCGGCCCGCCTCGACAGCTGCGGTGCCCATTTGAGCAACCGCTCCGCCACCTGCGACCCAACCGTGCCGAGTCCGATCAGCCCCACGTTCAAGGGTGTCTGCGCCATCCGTCCAGCTATTCTCCCTGCCGTGACCCTGATCCTGCGCGAGAGTGACGTTCAAGAGCTGATCGAGATGGATGACGTGATCGCGGCGGTCGAGGCGGCTATGAAGGAGCTGGGTGAGGGCGTTGCACAGAACGAACCCCGACGCCGCGCGTTCGCGCCGGGGGGCCTGCTCAACGTCATGTTCGCCTCCTACCCCGGCGGGAACTGCACCGGGCTGAAGGCTTACACCGTCGCCGATGGGCGCGCGCGGTTCCTGGTTCTGCTCTTCGCGCTCGACGGCTCCCTGGCGGCCATCATCGAGTCCGACTTCATGGGGAGCTACCGAACCGGCGCCGCGACTGCCGTCGCGCTCAGGGCGTTGGGGACGGCCCGCCCCGCTACGGTCGCGTTGATCGGCACCGGCTGGCAGGCGTCGACCCAGGCCCTGGCGGTTTCTCGCGTGCTCGACATCAAAGAGCTGCGGGTCTTCAGCCGCGACTACGAGAGACGCGCGGGCTTCGCGCGGGACCAGGAGGGGTACCTGGGCGTCAAGACCGTGGCCGCCGCGAGCGCCGAGCAGGCGATCCGGGGTGCCGACGTGGTGATCACGGTCACCACGAGCTCGTCACCGGTGTTCGAAGCCGACTGGGTCGAGCCTCATGCCACCGTGGTCGGCGCCGGCTCGAACTTCCGCAACCGTGCCGAGATTCCTGCCGGCCTGGTCGGACGGGCCGGGACAGTCATCGTCGACCAGCTCGCGGCCGCCCAGCTCGAGAGCGGCGACCTGATCGCCGCCAAAGCGGCGGGGATGTTCGAGTGGGACCGAGCGGTCGAGCTCGGCGACGTCGTCGCCGGCAAATGGCAGAAGCCGATAGAAGGTGGGATCACGCTCTTCGAGTCGCACGGCCTGGCGCTGTGGGACCTGGCGGCGGGATCGGTCGTGCTGTCGGCCGCCCGCGAACACGGCGTGGGCGAGGAGGTGCAGCTCTTCGCCTAGTGGAGGTGCACCTGCACCTGCTGCGGAGCCAGGGCGCCCAGCTGCAGCCACGAGCCGACCAGGAAAGCACCGATCAGGATGACGACCAGCGCGGCGCTGGCTGCGGTGTAGATCACCCAGGGTGACGGGCCGCTGGAGGCGATCTTGATCAGTAGGCCGGGCCAGTCCGGACCCCTCCGCGGGGTCCAAGACTCGACTTCCGACCGGATCATCCGGCCGAGGTCGGCTTCGGAGGGCGAATCAAACCCTCCCCGAGTGGTTTTATCTTCCACGTAGGGCACCTTCACTACTCGAACGCGTGGTGTCCGATTCCTGGTCGCTCGCCATCGTTTTCCTCATGATCGCCACCGCTTTGGCGATCCGAGAGGCGACCGTGCCGGCGGGCACCCCGAGCACGGCGGCGATCTCCTCGCGGGTCATGTCCTCGTAATAGTGGAGCACGATCGCGGCGCGGAGCTTGGGGCTCAAAGCCGCCATCGCCTTGCCGACCACGTCCCGGGCTTCCGCCCGATCGTAGTCCCGCCGGTCGGGGGCGACGTACAGCCTGGCGGGCAGGAACCGGGCCAGCTTCTGGCGCCGCAGATGGGAGATCGCGAGGTTGATGCCGATCCGCCGCAACCAGGCCCCCGGCGGCGCGGTCGGCGTGTAGCGGTGGCGTGCGCGGTAGGCGCGCACGAAGGTCTCCTGGGTCAGGTCCTCGGCCGCGGCAGCGTCGAGCACGACGGCACGGATGGAGCGGAAGACCGAGGTGTATTCCTTGTCGTACAGCTGCCTGAACTCGGTCGCCGGGTCGAGCTCCCTGTCCTCGGTCACGTGATAAGTGTGATGGCAACCGTCGTGTGCGCGACGCGATTCAGTGCCTGAGAGGCCGCCACGGCTCCGGCCGCGGCGGCCTCATGACGACCTGGCCTAGCCCTTGCCTCCTCCGAGACACCCGGCCGGAAGGATTCCAGAGCCGGTGACCTGCATCTGGACCTTGCTCACGGTGACCGTCCCGAAGGCTTGCGCCCCGATCGAAAATGCGCCGATGGTGGCGCTTATGGCCGATGACAGCGCCGACTGAGACCGGCTGTTGGTCGTGGAGGCGAACCCACCACACCTGAAGCTGCCCTCATCCGCCGTGACCCCGACGAGTCCGGTCCCCGTCCAGCTGCCGGTGACCGTCAGCGGGAACGTGAACCCCCCGCCCCCGCCTCCGCCGCCCGATTTGGCCGGAGCTGCGCCGAGCACCGGGGTCAGAGCCGCAGGGCAGGCATCGGTTGCATTTACGGTGGCACGGAGTGAAGCGTTCTGGAGGTCGCCGCTCACGACGAAATCCGAATCCGGGATGACAAAGCAACCGGATGCCGCCGTGAGCGGGGGCTGAGTGGGGTCGGGAGATGGAACAAAGATGTCGACCGAGAGGATGGTCATGTTCTGGACCGTGGTGCCGCCTCCGCTCTTCGGCTTGAACCTGAAAAGCGATCGGTCGACCGAGACATTCTGGTTGGACTGGTCGATCGGGTTGAAGAATGAAGCGGTTGCCGTCGTGTCATTGAACGTGTATCGGCCAGGCGCCTGGCCGAACCCGCCCGCCGCGCCTACTGACGCGACCGTCAGAGCCGCCAGCATGGCCACCGCGGCGGCAACCGAGAGCGTGACGCGTCGTATCAGGCCCATGGCTCGAATCCTCTCCCTCACGGTTCGGCGAAGCCGTTTCCCAACCGGCTGCCTCGGCGGAACACCGAGCGCTGGGCGGATTATGCACGCCAATCGACGTGCTGTTAAGTGGCTGGTTACAGAATCTCGCCGACGCTTGATCACGGCGTGATCGGATGGTGGGCCGTAGTTTCCGTAACGCGAACCGGGTGATGTTAGTCGGCGGGCCGATCATCGTTGGCGCGCCCGGCGGCGTACGCCAGCGCTGTGCGCCAAAGCGAGACCGTTGACCTTCGAGTTCCAGGTGCAGCGGCTTGCCCATACGGCGGGGATCGGCGGCAATCGAGTGAATCGCCTCGACAGCACCAATTTGAGCATTAGTCCGCCGAAAAGCGCGCCGAGGCGCTGACCGCTTGA
>DAIPXW010000155.1:0-5740 GCA_036783075.1 Candidatus Dormiibacterota bacterium
AGGGCTCCAAGCTGCACATCGGCGCGCTTACGCGCCACGTCACGATCCAGCACTCGCAGGTCGTGAAGGACAAGCTGCCCCTCCTCGCAGAGGTGGCTGGTGAGGTGGGGGACAACCAGGTGCGCAACATGGGCACGATCGGCGGCGTTGTAGCGCACGCCGACGCCGCGGGCGACTACCCCACCATCGCGCTGATGCTCGACGCCGAGATCGTGACCAACCAGCGCACGATCGCGGCGAAGGATTTCTTCAAGGACCTGTTCACGACGCCGCTGGCGGCGGACGAGATCGTGATCGAGGTCGTGTTCCCGGTGGCCAACGGGCCTCACAAGTACATCAAGTTCAGGCGGCGTCTGTTCGACTGGGCCATCGTGGGCGCGGCCGCCCAGAAGATGGACGGCGGCTGGCGGATTGGGCTGACCAACGTGGGACCGACGCCGGTGCGGGCCAAGGCGGTGGAGGAAGCGCTCCACAAAGGAGCCAAGCCCGAGGAGGCGGCGGAGCATGCGTCCGACGGCCTGGACCCGTCGGGTGACCTGCGCGCGAGCCCCGAATACAAGAAGCACCTGGCCCGGGTGCTCACCAAGAGGGCGATCGAACAAGCGGGTTAGAGGTGGCGAAGTGGCCCGGCGGAAACGCCGGGCCGGCATCACTAGCGTCGTAGGGGCGGCTGGGTTCAACCCAGCCGCGGCTTTGTCACGTTGCCTCCAGGCGTGGCAGGGAGTGACAAGTAAGTAAAAACCCACCTTATGCCGGAAACAGAGCAGCCCCGTCGCGAAGCGGCCGGGCGATGAGAGGGAACCATCTGGGTTCCCTCTCATATATGCGCTTTCCGAGAGCCGGTAATCTTTGCCGGTGACCGTGGGAGCGCCCGCAACCATCGAAGACGTCGAGCAGCGCCTGCGCGAGCGCAGGTATATCGGAGACCGCGGCCTGGCCACGTCGATCTACCTGGCCCTCAAGCTGCAGAAACCGCTGTTCATCGAGGGCGAGGCGGGCGTAGGCAAGACCGAAGCCGCGAAAGTCATGGCCGACGTGCTCGGCGCCCGGCTGATCCGTCTCCAGTGCTACGAGGGAATCGACCTCGCTCATGCGGTCTACGAATGGAACTATCCCCGGCAGCTGCTGCACATCCGTCTCCTCGGCGAGAGCGACGACCGCCACACAGCCGAGCGCGAGATTTTCAGCCCCGAGTTCCTGCTGCGCCGGCCGCTCCTGGACGCCATCGACAACACCGATGCGATTCCCCCGGTCCTGTTGATCGACGAGATCGACCGCTCCGACGAAGAGTTCGAGGCATTCCTCCTCGAGCTGCTGTCGGACTTCCAGGTCTCGATTCCGGAAATCGGCACGATCAAGGCGAAGCACCCACCGTTCGTCGTCATCACGTCGAACAGGACCCGCGAGGTGCACGACGCGCTCAAGCGCCGGTGCCTGTATCACTGGATCGACTACCCCGACCTGGAGAAGGAGGTTGAGATCGTCCGCGCGCGCGCGCCGGAGGCGGCGGCGGGGCTCGCTCGCGAGGTGGCCGCTTTGGTGCAGGGCTTGCGCGGGATGGATCTGTACAAGGTGCCCGGCGTGGCCGAGACGCTGGACTGGGCCCGCTCGCTTTCCGCGCTGGGCGCGACCAGCATCGACTCCGCCCTCGTCAACGCGACCCTGGGCTCGGCGCTCAAATACCAGGAAGACCTCGAGCGCGTGCGCGAGCAGGTGCCGGCCCTGGTCGAGAAGGCGAGAGGTGCCTGACCCGGCACCGGAGCCTCTCCCTCAGCCTCCCCACGACGGGGGGAGGGCGGTCGACCTCCTGCCCCGGCTCGCGGCCTTTGCGCGCCTGCTGCACGACGCGGGCGTGGAGGCCGGCCCCCGCCGGCTGACCGACGCGACCCGGGCGCTCGGCTACATCGACCTGAGGCGGCAGGCCGACTTCCGCAACGCGCTCCGCGCGGTGTTCGTCGGCCGCAAGGAGGACATCCCGACGTTCGAGGCCGCTTTCGACATCTTCTGGGCTCCACCCGATCCGAGGGCCGCGGCCGGCGTGATGCCGGGTCGAGCCCGCTCGCTGCCGCTGTCGCCGGAGCGGGCCAAGGCCTGGTCCAACGCGCTGGGCCTCAACCGCTCCGAGATGAACCGCGAGCAGGAGCCGACCGCGATCCCTGCCACCTCGAGCGGCTACAGCAAGGAGGAGCTGCTGCGGCAGAAGGACTTCGATCAGATGACCTGGCAGGAGACCGAGCAGGTGCGGCGCCTGCTCCAGGAGGCACCGTGGCGGGTCGCCGAGCGCAAGACGCGCCGGCTTCGTCCGGCGCGCGCCGGCCGCGTCGACCTGAGGCGCTCGGCGCGCCACGCAATCCGGTCGAGCGGCGAGCTGATGCAACTCTTCCACCGGCGGCCGCGCGTCCGAAGGCGACCGCTGGTGCTGATCTGCGACGTCAGCGGTTCGATGGAGCGTTACTCGCGCCTGCTGATGATCTTTACGCACGCCATCGCGCGCCGGGAGGACCTCGAGGCTTTTGTTTTCTCGACGCGGCTGACCCGGATCACGCGCCTGCTCCGCTATCGCGATATGGACCGCGCGCTCGACTCCGTGAGCAAGGGCGTCCACGACTTCAGCGGGGGGACGCGCATCGGCGACGCGCTCGCGGACTTCAACCGCCACTGGGCGCGGCGGGTGCTCGGCCATGGCGCGATCGTGATCATCATCAGCGACGGGTGGGACCGAGGCGACCCGGCGCAGCTGACGGCTGAGCTGATCCACCTCCGCCGCTCGGCGCACAGGCTGATCTGGCTGAACCCGCTTCTAGGCTCCGAGGGGTACGAGCCCCTGACGCGGGGAATGGCCGCGGCGCTGCCGCACTGCGACGACTTTCTCGCCGCGCACAACTTGAACGCGCTCGACGACCTCGGCCGCTTGCTGGCATCGCTGGACGGTCGAACGAGGGCTCGCTGAATGCGTGAGGTCCTGGGTGAGCTGACCGAGTGGATCGATGCGAAAGAGGACATCGCGCTCGCCACGGTGATCGAGACGTGGGGCTCGAGCCCGAGGCCGCTGGGCTCGAAGATGGTGGTGACGAAGTCGGGGAAGATGGCGGGCTCGGTGTCCAACGGCTGCATCGAGGGCGCGGTGTTCGAAGAAGCCCAGAAGGTTTTGAAGAGCCGTGAGCCGAAGGTGGCCGCGTTCGGGGTCGCGGATGACGTTGCGTTCGAGGTCGGCCTTGCGTGCGGTGGTCATATCGAGGTGTTCGTGCAGCCGCTCGGCGCCGCCCACAGGCAGCTGATCGAGACGCTCCGGCGAAACGAGGCTGCGACGCTGCGTACAAACCTCGACACCGGCGAAGCGGAGCTGACGAAAGGCGCGCCCTCCGGCTCGGAGCTCGCGCGCCGGGACGGCGAGTGGTTCACGGAACCTTTCCGCCGCTCCGCTCAGCTGGTCATCATCGGCGCGATCCACATCGCGATCCCCCTCCACCGGCTTGCCAAGCTCATGGGCTACCGCGTGACCGTGGTCGACGCGCGCGCGAAGTTCGCCACCAAAGAGCGCTTCCCAGACGCAGACGAGGTGATCGTCGCGTGGCCGGACGAGGCGATGGCGGGGATCGTGGTCGACAACTCGACCTACGTGGTCATCCTCACTCACGACCCGAAGTTCGACCTGCCGGCGCTGCGCTCGGTGCTGGGCAAGCCGGCGGGTTACATCGGCGCGATCGGCAGCCGCAAGACCAACCAGAACCGTTTCGACTCGCTTCGCAAAGAGGGTTTCACCGAAGAGCAGCTCGCACGGGTGCACGGTCCGATCGGTCTTGATCTCGGCGGGCGCGGAGCCGAGGAGACCGCGCTAGGCATCCTCGCCGAGATCACCGCCGTCCGCTTTGGCGGCTCGGGCGCGTTCATGAGAGACGCCAGGCGGACGCACACCTGAGCTTTCGGCCAGGGCTCGATCCTCGCGAATGATCGGAAGCACAACGTAGAAGACGACGACGAACGCGTAGAGGACCAGCGCCACGCCGACGTTGAAAAGGGCCGAGATCGTTGCCAGCGGCCACAGGACCAGGCCCAGCGAGAAGCCGACCCAGTCGAGCTTCACCATCCGGGCTCGAAATCGGCGCGCGTAGAGGTTGAACAGGCTGAAGGCGACCGACATCGTGGTCATGGTCAATCCGTAGGCGACGGTCGCGGCGGTCTGGTCATGGCCCCGCTGCAGGTAGTGGGCGAGCACGCCGGTGGGAAACGGGATGATCGCGACCGTGAGCAGGAGCAGGCCGTTGATGAACAGCAACCTGCGGTCCAGGCGCTCGATGGAGTCGAGCACGGCGTGGTGGTTGACCCAGATCACCACGATGGTGAAGAAGCTGATCGCGTATGCCGCGTAGGAGGGCCATAGCTCCAGGAGGGCCCTGCCGAGCCCAGCTTTCACGCTGGGGTCGGCGAGGTTGAAGACCAAAAGAGTCGCGGCGACCGCGAACACCCCGTCGCTGAACGCCTCGGCGCGCGACTTCTTCACGCTGTCAGAGGTCTCTTCCTGGTCATGAAGAACCCGCCGCCGAGGGCCAGCTCCCACAGGGCGAAGGGGATGATGAAGGCGTAGCCCGCGTCGAGCAGGTGGAGCACCGCCCAGACCGGCGCCAGCACGAAGCCTGCGATCCACAGCCACCTCCAGCGGCGCGCCCTCTTCAAAGTCCAGCTGACCAGGAGCGCGGTCAAGGCGAACAGGGCGATCGCGGTCCAGCCCGCGGCGTCGGCAAATGAGTGAGACTCCACGACCAGCTCCCTGAAAGACGTGTCGGTGGTCGAGAAACCCTCCTGCGCGGTCATCGCCAACGCGTATTGAAGAGAGAGCAGCGAGACCATGGCCGAGGCGGCGACGACCGCAAACGATGCCGCGAGCGCCATGGCGAAGGGATTTGCGCGCCACAAGATTGCGGCCACGCCGACTGTCGCGATCACGAACAGGACCGAGCCCACGATCCCGGCTGCCGCGGATGCGTCGAACTCGCCGCGTCCAGACGGCGACGCCAGTGTGGCGAGGATGTCCGGGCTGCCCGGTCCCTGCGCTGCGATCAGGTAGGCAACCGAAACCAGCAAGCCGGCGCCGGAACCGAGCGCCGCGGCGCCAACGGCCGCCCAGGCGCGATCGGTTGTGCGCGGCGGCTGAGCGGGCCCGTTCACAGCGGTGAAGCTTAGGGAGTGGGCAAGGGTGCCCGAGTCAAGCGCGCGACCTACGAGTGGGACCTGGCGTGGCTCCTGAATCGCCTGGCCTTTTCGCGGTTTCCACACGAGGCCATCGTGCACCAGCGGCTGGAGTGATTCTTGGAGCGGTCGTAGAAGGCCCACCGGCACGTCGCGGACCTGCACAGCTTGAGCCTCGTCCAGTCTTCGCCCGCCATCGCCGCATACAGCGTGGCGACGAGCCTGCCCATCGCACCGACCACACCCGGGACGTCTGGTTCCAGCCGCGGCCTGCCATCGGCCCCGAAACGCATGCGCAGGCGGCTGGCGGCGGCGGCCTCGTTGAGCGTTGCGACGTCGACCGGGTAGACGGGAAAGCCTGAGTTGGCGCCGATCAATCCCCGCATCGCCTCCCGCACCGCGATCGCGTGGCCCAGGTCGGACTCATCGACCGGATGGGAGGCGTCGATCAGCCCTTTTGCAACCAGCCAGCCCTTGAGCGTGTTTGGGTCCTCGAGCTCCTCCGGTCCGTCCTGCAGGTCGACGGTGTTGACGAACGCCTGGACCAGGCCGA
>DAIPXW010000156.1:0-5721 GCA_036783075.1 Candidatus Dormiibacterota bacterium
GCGCGTACAGCGTCTGGCTCGTGATCGTGCCGACGGCCAGGACCGTGCCCAGGCCGGGTGCGATCGACACGGCCCCGCTCAACGCTCCGGTCGCCGCCACACGCCGGCGCGTGGAACGGATCAGCTCCAGCGACAGTTGGTGATTGTCGTGGTGCGGATGGATCGCCCGCACGTGAGCCACATTCGACCGGATGGCCGGCTCCCGGCTCCTGACAGCGCCGGAGAGAGCGCCGAGCACAGCGCGCAGCTGTGGCGGCAGGTGGTCCAGGTCCATTCCACCGAAGCGTACCGCGGGCCCGCCGGGAGCATCGTTGGTGAGAAGGAGTCGCAGGTCTCGATGGGTCACCCGAATACAAAGTTGCGACTCGGTCGCGATAAGCCTTAGGCTGCGAACGTGGGCTCCATGAGCGCTCTGCTGCGCGGGTCCTTCGATCGGGGAGAGCGGAACCGCCTGGCCGGCTTCTTCGGTTTCGTCGGATTGCTGCACGTGGCGGGATGGGGCCTGCTGTTCGCGGCCGCCCACGGCCAGCCGACCATCCTGGCGCTCGGAGGTCTCGCTTACACCTTCGGCCTGCGCCATGCCTTCGACGCCGACCACATCTCGGCGATCGACAACACGACCCGCAAGCTGCTCCAGGACGGCCGTAAGCCGGTCGGAGTGGGCTTTTTCTTCTCGCTGGGCCATTCGACCGTCGTGTTCCTCATCGCCGCAGCGTTGGGCCTGACCGTCAAGTGGATCGTGGAAGGCGTCGTCGGCAACGGGGGCGAGCTCAGGAGCGTCGGCGGCGTGCTCGGCACCGTCGTGTCAGGCGGCTTTTTGGTGTTGATCGGAATCCTCAACCTGATGGTGCTGCTCGACGTGATCCGCGTCTACCGGCGAATGCAGAAGGGAGAGTACGACCGCGAGTCGCTCGAGCTGGACCTCACCGCCGGCGGTTTCATGAGCCGCATCTTCGGGCGGCTCTTCCGCGTCATCCGGCACAGCTGGCAGATGTACCCGGTGGGTTTCCTTTTCGGGCTCGGCTTCGACACGGCGTCCGAGGTTGCGATCCTCGCCATCTCCGCGGGAGCGGCCGCGAAGGGTCTGCCGTTCGTGGCCGTGATCGCGCTGCCTTTGATCTTCGCCGCCGGCATGTCGCTGATGGACACGGCGGACGGCGCGTTCATGGCCAAGGCTTACTCGTGGGCGTTCGCGAGCCCGATCCGCAAGGTGTTCTACAACCTCACGATGACGAGCCTGTCCGTCTTCGTCGCGCTGTTCGTCGGGGTGATCGAGCTGCTGCAGGTTCTGATCCGGGTCTTGAACCTCAGGGGCGGTGTCTTTGGCGCCATAACCGGGTTCGACCTGATCGGGCGCGCCGGCTATTTCATCGTCGCGGCTTTCGTCCTGGCGTGGGCGGCTGCGATCCTGATCTACAAGGCCAGGCGCATTGACGAGCGCTGGACGGAAAGGATCGACCAGGTCGCGTAACCCCGCGTGCGGTCGGGTCTGGCTTATCGGCCCGAAAGCAGCGGGCCGAACTGCCTGCGACCGGCCGAGCCGAACCACTTAAGCTGGCGCCGACATGAGCGCGGACGACAACGACGGTGCGCTGATCGACTTCTACCCCTATCGGAACCGGTTCAAGACCTACCACCGCATGGAGCCGGAGGGCCGGGACCGGAGCAGCATCCTTGAGGAGCTGGCCACCATGGCGGAGGAGGAGGACCGCATCGCCGACCGTGGCCGTGTCTCTGGTTCCATCTACCACGGAGACCACGACCATTACGCGTTTCTGACCGAGGCGTTTCGCCTTTTCGCGCACGCCAACGTGCTGCAGCGCGACATGTATCCCAGCGCCACGAAGCTCGAGGCCGAGATCGTCGCCATGACCGCCTCGATGCTCCACGGTGACGAGCAGACCTGCGGGGTGGTTACGTTCGGTGGCACGGAGAGCTTGATCAACCCGATGCTCGCCTACCGCGACCGGGCCCGGGCTGAGAAAGGAATCACCGCGCCGGAGGTGATCATGCCGGTCACCGCTCACGTCGCGCTGGAAAAGGCCGGCCATCTTCTGGGGATCAAGGTCCTGAAGGCGCCGCTGGGTGAAGACTGGCTTGGAGAGGTCGACTGGATCCGCTCGCACATCACGAGCAACACGGTCGCCATCGTCGGCTCTGCCGCCAACTACGCGCACGGGCTCATCGACCCGATCGAAGAGCTGTCCGACATCGCGCTCGAGCACGACATCGGGCTGCACGTCGACGGCTGCCTCGGCGGTTTCATCCTGCCGTGGGGAGAGCGACTGGGTTATCAGATTCCCCGCTTCGACTTCCGGCTGCCGGGCGTGACCTCGATCTCCGCGGACACGCACAAGTACGGATACGCGCTGAAGGGCACGTCCGTCCTGCTCTACCGCAACAGCAACCTGCGCAGGTATCAGTACTTCAACTTCACGGACTGGCCCGGAGGAATCTACTTCTCGCCCGGGCTGTCTGGCAGCCGCTCCGGCGGCGTCGTGGCCGCCACGTGGGCCGCGATGGTCAGCCTGGGCGAGCGAGGTTACCTCGAGATCGCGAAGCGGATCTTAGAGACGGCGTCCACGATCCGTCGGGGCGTCGAATCGATCCCCGACCTCGAGGTCATCGGGAATCCCACCTTCCTGGTGGCCTTCCGATCGCCGGGTCTGAACATCTACCACGTCAACGATCACCTGATCAGCAAGGGATGGCGTCTCAACGCGCTGCAGCTCCCGCCTGCGCTGCATTTCTGCGTCACGCGCCCTAACACCGCCCCAGGGGTCGCGGAAGCTTTCGTCGACGATCTGCGCGCCGCGGTCGACTACGCAAAGCACCCGGCTCGTGACGCGCCAAAGAGCGGCGCGCTTTACGGCCTGGGAGGCTCACCCGAGGGAAATGAGATCCTGAACACGCTGTTCACGGCGGCGCTGGACGCGATGTACGAGGTCGCGCCGACCGAAGCAGGCGCGCAGCGTGGGTGAACCCTGGATCCTGGCCCTGGACCTCGGCACCGGGGGATTGAAGACCGGGGCTGTTGCCTTGAACGGCGAGGTGCTGGCCCATGCGTACGGTCACATCGACACGCGCTACCTGCCCGGCGGTGGCGCGGTGCAGGACCCGAAGCAGTGGTGGTCCCAGGTCACCGACGGGGTCCGGTCGGTGATCCAAGGTGGGCTCGCGCGTCCCGACGACCTCGTGGGCATCGGCATCACGGGGCAGTGGGGCTCGACCGTGCCAGTGGACGCGGACGGCGATCCCGCGGGCGATTGCCTGCTCTGGTCGGACACGCGTGGGGGCAGATTCTCGGCGAAAGCCGTTGGGGGCACCATCTCGCTGGTCGGCTACTCGCCGGCCAACATGCTGCGCTGGATCCAGCTCACAGGAGGCGCGCCATCCCCGAATGGGGCCGATCCGCTGGGTCACGAGCTGTACCTGCGCAACTGCGAACCGGAGACTTACCGCCGAGCGCGCACCCTCATGGAGCCCCTCGATTACCTGGGCTTGCGCCTCACCGGACGATCGGCCGCGACGCCCGCGTCAATGATCCTTTCGTGGCTCACCGACAACCGTCCTCGCGCCAGGCCCGCGTACGTACCGGAGCTAGTGCGGCGGTCGGGTCGCGATTTCGCTCGGCTCCCCGAGCTGCTCGCTACAGGCAGCGTCCTCGGCAGCGTGATGGAGGGAGTGGGGGAGGATCTCGGCATCCCCGCGGCGCCCGTCGTGTGCGGCGTGCCCGACCTGCACACGGCGTTCATCGGTTCCGGCGCGGTTGCCCCGTACGAGGCGCACATCACCATCAGCACCACTTCGTGGATCGCGTGCGAGGTGCCGTTCAAGCGGACCGATGTGCTGCACCAGATGGCGACGGTGCCCGGGCTGCGTCCGGGCGCTTATCTCGTCGCCAACAACCATGAGACCGCCGGGCTCTGCCTGACGTGGCTGCGCGACTCGGTGATGGGCGGCGAGTCCTACGAAGACCTGATCGCCGCCGCGGCCACGTCGCCGGCCGGGTCCGGCGGGGTCATTTTCACCCCATGGCTCAACGGCGAGCGAAGCCCTGTCGAGGACCGCACGCTGAGGGGCGCATTCCTCAACATCTCATTAGCGACCCGGCGCGATGATCTCATTCGGGCTGTGCTGGAAGGTGTCGCGTTCAACGCGCGCTGGCTGCTCGACGCCGTCGAGGGATTCGTCCGCCGCCCGATCGCAAGCCTGAGGATCCTCGGGGGCGGCGCGCAGTCGGACCTGTGGTGCCAGATTCATGCAGACGTCCTGGGCCGCCGCATCGAGCGCGTGGCGGAACCCATGTACTCGAACCTGCGCGGGGCAGCGCTGTTCGCGGCGTTGTCCCTGGGTCGGATGCAGCTCGACGACGCCCGCGAGTGCGTTCGGATGACCGACGCGTTCGAACCCAGGCCCGAGGCGCGGGCCATCTATGAGCCCATGTACGAAGAGTTCAAGCGCCTCTACGGCCGCCTGCACGGCACCTACGCGCGGCTGAACCGACGGGACGCCTCGTGACCGGCCTGGCCCCGGCCGCGAGCAGGGCCTCGTCGGCGCGCTGGGCAGTCCTTGTCGCCTACGCGTTTCTCGCCGCTTGCACGCAGCTCCTGTGGTTGACCTTCGCCGCCGTCGACACCCGGTCGGCGGCGGTCATGCACGTCGACGTCGGCACCGTGGGTGACCTGGCGGCGGTGTTCCCGTTCATCTACATCGTGCTGGCGCTACCCACCGGAAGGTGGCTGGACCTGAGCTTCAACCGGGCGCTCGGCGCCGGCGCACTGCTGACCGGCGCGGGTGCCGCGATCAGGTTGGTCTCGCCGGTTTCGTTCGGCTGGCAGCTCGCCGGCCAGCTGGTGATCGCCGCGGGCCAACCGCTGGTGCTCAACAGCATCACGAAGGTGGCGGCGCGATACTTCGCGCCGGGCGAGCGGGCAACGGCCATCTCGATCGGGACGGCGGCCCTTTTCGTCGGGATCCTCGCCGCAGTCCTGATGGCCGGCCCTCTCTTCGCGGCCGGAGGACTGCCGCTTCTGCTTGGCGTTCAGGCCGTGCTGGCGGTGATCGCCACCGCGCTCGCACTGATCGCGTTTCGGGCGGCCCCCGACTTCCCGGACGACCCGTCGGCGTCGGTGAGCCTGCGCTGGCTTGCCGGTGATAGGTTCATGTGGATCCTGGCGGCGCTCGTGTTCATCGGCATGGGCACCTACAACGCGATCGCGACGTGGCTGCAACCGATCCTCGCGCGCTTCGGCGAGGGCGATGCGGCCGGCAACCTGATCGCCGTGCTTACGTTCGCCGGCGTCCTCGGCGCCGCCGTGCTGCCCACCTGGGTGGCCAAGCGCGACAACCGGCGAGGAATGCTGCTCGCAGCGCTGGCGATCTCGGCCGTCGCGTTCCTCGCGATCTCGGCCGTCCACAACGTGGTGTGGCTCGGCGCCTGGCTGTTCGTCTCCGGGTTCGTGCTTCTCGCTGCGCTGCCGGTGGTGCTGGACTGGGCGGGCGTGCACGCGGGACCTGAGCGCCAGGGCTCCGCGGTGGGTTTCCTGATGATGGCCGGCAATCTCGGGGGCTTGCTCCTCGTGCTCCTCGTGCAGGCGGTCATCGGCAACTCCTACCTCGCGCTGGCGGCCATCGCGGCCGTCGCGGTGATCGGGATCCCGATCGCGCTCCGCCTGCCGGCTCGTCAGGGTGGCTTGAGGGCCTAAAGCCTCCCAACGA
>DAIPXW010000157.1:0-5695 GCA_036783075.1 Candidatus Dormiibacterota bacterium
CCGGTTGACGGCGGCGAAGGACGTCTCACCCGCCGCCTTGTCGAAGTTGAGGACTCCGGGCGCGAAGGCGGAGGCGTCAGCGGTCGGCCGGGGCGGCAAGGATCGCCTCCTTGGCGGCCGCGAGCACCATCCTGACCGCCTCGTCCATCGGCCGCTCGATCTCGGCGCCGGCGGCCCGGATGTGGCCGCCGCCCCCAAACGAAGCGCACAGGGCGGCGGCGTCGACCGTCCCGCGGCTCCGGACGCTGATCTTGGTGAGCGAGTCCTTCACCTCTTTGAACAGGATGGCGAGCTCAAGGCCGGCGATGCTGTTGAGGGTGTCGATGATGCCCTCGGACTCCGCCATCACCGCGTCGGCTTCCCGCAGCATGCGGCGCGTCACCTTGGCCCACGCCAGCCTGCCTTCCATCTCGACACGCATCGTCGCCAGGGCCAGGCCGCTCAGCTTGAGCGTTGTCTCCGGGCGCATCTTGTAGACCATCGTCGCGATCCGCCCTGGGTCGGCCCCGAGGCGCGCGAGGCGGGCCGCGTCATCCAGGGCGCGCGGGGTCGTGTTTTCGTGGCGGAAGCCCCCCGTGTCGGTCAGAAGAGCGACGTAGAGGTTGGTGGCGATGGTCGGCGTGATCGGGTAACCGAAATGGTCGAGCATCGCCATCACCATCTGGCCGACCGCGGCCGCCTCGGAGTCGATCACGTTGACGTCGCCGAATCTGGAGTTCGAGGGATGGTGGTCGATGTTCACCACCGTCGCGTGGGTCGCGATCCGCTTGACGCTGCTGCCCGACCGTTCGAGGTTGCCCGAGTCGAAGAAGAAGACGAGGTGCGGATCGACGCCGTGCGGAGGCTCGGCCAACACATCGTCGAATCCGGGCAGGAACGCGTACATCTGCGGCATGGGCGGCGGGATCAGCACCCACACTTCTTTGCCCGCGGCCCTCAACGCCTCCGCGAACGCGAGGCTGCAGCCAAGGGTGTCGCCGTCGGCGTCCTTGTGGCCGAAGATGAGGATCTCCTGGTTTGCGTCGACCAGCTCCTTGATCTCGTCGTAGATGTGCGGTGTCCTCCTGGCGGTCTCTATGACCCCTCCTCGCCGTCGGTACCCTGCGGCAGCACCTCTTTCAGCAGCTCGGAGATGTGGACGCTGTACTCGATCGACGGATCGAGCTCGAAGCGGAGCTCTGGCGAGAATTTGAGGTTCTGCAGCCGGCGTCCGAGCTCGTGGCGGATCAGGCCCCTGGCCGATACCAGCCCGGCCAGCGACTCCTTCTTTTGCTCCGGGTTGCCGAGCACGCTGACGCGCACGCGCGCCTGCCTGAGGTCAGGCGACATGCGGACCGCCGTGATGCTGACGAACCCGATCCGCGGGTCTTTGAGCTCGCGCCGAATGATGGACATGATCTCCTCGCGCACCTGCTCACCGACTTGATCCGCGCGGTAGCTGGTCATGACGACCTCCGCTGTCAGCAAGGTATCCGCTTGCTTTGGCTAAATTTCCTCTCGCTCGAGACGGTATGTCTCCATCGTGTCTCCGGGCTCGAACGCCTCGAATCCCTCGAGCGCGATTCCACATTCCTGGCCGGCAGGCATCTCCCGAGCGTCCTCCTTGAAATGCTTGAGGGTCGAGATTCGACCCTCGAAGACCTGCTCCTTTCCCCGCAGCAGCTTGACCCAGCCTCCACGGCTGACCTTGCCCTCCAGCACACGGCTGCCGGCGATGACTCCGAGCCGCGGGATCTTGATCGGGGTGATGACCTCGACCTTACCCTCGCGGATCTGACGATAGGTCGGCTCACGGAGCCCTTTCGCCGCGCGCTCGACGTCTTCCGTCAGCTTGTAGATGACGTCGTAGTAGCGGACCTCGACCTTCGCGCGCTCGGCGGCGGCAGTCGACGCAGGGGTCGGCTTCAGGTTGAAGCAGACGATGATCGCGCTTGACACGCTGGCGAGCAGCAGGTCTGAGTCGCTGACCGCGCCGACCCCCTGGCCAACGACCTTGATCGCGACGACGGGGTCCTCGATCTTCTGCAGCGCGCTCTGCAGCGCCTCCAGCGTGCCCTGCGCGTCGGCCTTGACCACGAGGCTGAGCTCTTTGACCTCACCTTCCTTCGCGCGACGCGCGAGCTCTTCGAGGGTGATGCGTGGCGCGAAGTCACGCGCCGCCTCCTGGGTGCGCTTCTCGGTCAGCTTGGTGAGCGCGATCTGGCGCGCCACCTTTTCCGACCCTACGACCTGGAAGATGTCGCCGGCCTGTGGCACCTCGCTCATGCCGGAGACGACCACCGGCGTCGCGGGCGGAGCCTCACTCACCGACTGGCCGCGGTCGTCCGCCAGCGCGCGCACGCGGCCGTAGATGTGACCGCAAACGAAGTCGTCACCCACGCGCAGCGTGCCCGCCTGCACCAGGACCGTCGCCACCGGACCACGACCGCGCTCGAGGTGCGCGTCGACGATGGTGCCGATCGCGTTCCGGTCGGGGTTGGCTTTCAGCTCGAGGATGTCCGTGGAAAGGACGATGGTCGTGAGGAGGTCGTCGATACCCTGGCCCGTCCTGGCGCTCAAGTGAACGCATTCGTGCTCGCCGCCGTAATGGCGGGTAACGATGCCGTTGGTGGCGAGCTCCTGGTGGACGCGGTCGGGGTTGGCGTTCTCCTTGTCCATCTTGTTGATGGCGACGATGATGGGCACCTTCGCCGCGCGGGCGTGCTGGATGGCCTCGACCGTCTGGGGCATCACTCCGTCGTCGGCCGCAACGACGAGGACGACAACGTCCGTGACCTGCGCGCCTCGGGCGCGCATCGCGGTGAACGCCTCGTGGCCTGGGGTGTCGATGAAGACCACCGGGTGTCCGTCCGCCGTCTCGATCTTGTAAGCGCCGATGCGCTGCGTGATGCCTCCGGCTTCACCTGCCGCCACTCGCGTCTTGCGAATCGCATCGAGGATGGAGGTCTTGCCGTGGTCTACATGACCGAGGACGGTGACGATGGGCGGGCGTGGTACCAGCTTGCTCGGGTCTTCGTTGGCGAGCGAGAACAGTTCCTCGCGGGACGTCGTGACGACCGCGTCGCCGCCCTCCGCGGACTCGACCGCGACGACATCCTCGCTCAACACCGGCTCCACCGTGAAGCCGAACTCGTCGGCGACGATCTCGGCGGTCGCGAAGTCGATGACCTGGTTGATGGTGGCCAGGATCTTCGAGGCCATCAGCTTCTTGATCACCTCGACCGGGCTCACGCCGAGCTTCTCCGCCAGGTCCTTGACCGACAGCGTCGGGGGCAGCACGGCACGGCGGTCGCCGTTGGCCTCGACCTTGACCGCAACCGACGAGGGCTTGAAAGCGGAGCGGGCCGCCTCGATCGCGCCGGGCGCCAGAGGCGCGGCGGCGTTACGGGTCAGCCGGCGCTGCTGGAGGAAGTTCACCAGCTCCTTCTGACTGATCCCGAGTTCGCGTGCGAGTTCGTGTGCCTTCATGCCGGACTATTGATTATGCCGCCCAGCGCGAATTCGAAACTTGACCCCGTCTTCCCTCTCCCCTCAGGGGAGCAATCAATCGGCGCGTTCGTCGCGTCCCGCTCGCGCCCGCCGCGCAGGGTCAGGATGAGGGGCGCGCTGCGTGATTCCCGCCCAGCTCAGACCACAGCTCGGGCTGGATAGTCGTCCGCAGCGCCCGCTCCAGCGCGCGCCGTTTGCGCGCGCCATCGATGCACGCGGGGTCGTCGTGCAGGTATGCGCCGCGTCCTTCCGCACGGCCGGTCGCGTCGACCTCCGCCCCTCCGCCGGAGCGCCGGGTCAGGCGGATCAGGCCTCGCTTGCCCGCTTCGCCTCGGCAGCCCACGCACGTCCGTGCCGGCTCACGTCTCCGCATCGACCTGTTCGTCCGAATCGCTCGGCTTGATGTCGATCCGGAATCCCGTGAGCTTGGCGGCAAGGCGCGCGTTCTGCCCGTCGCGTCCGATCGCAAGCGAGAGCTGACCCCGCGGCACGAGCACGGTCGCGGTCCTCGTCGTGCGATCGATCGACACGGACTCCGGCTTGGCAGGCCCGAGCGCCGAGGCGACGAACGCCTCCACGTCGTCCGACCACGGCACGATGTCCACGTGCTCGTTCGCGAGCTCGCTGAGGATGGCGCGATGCCGGACGCCTTTGGGCCCGACACAAGCGCCTACCGGATCCATCCCGGGCTCGGTCGAAGAGACCGCGATCTTCGTCCGCAGCCCGGGCTCGCGCGCGATGCCGCGGATGAGCACCGTCCCGGCCTTGATCTCGGGCACCTCGGCCTCGAGCAGTCGATGCACGAACGCGCGCGCGGCGCGAGAAACGCGCACCTGCGCCTGCTTCGGGTTGCGCTGGGCCTCAAGGATGACGATGAGAACCGGGCGGCCAGGGTGGAGCTGCTCGCCGGGGATCTGCTCCTCCGGTGGCATCACGCCTTCGATCCGGCCGAGGTCGACGTAAACCGTGCCGGCCTCCTCCCTGTCGACCACGCCTGACGCAAGCTCTCCCTTGTGCTCGGCCACGTCACGCAGCACCTTGTCGCGCTCGAGGTCGTGTATGTGTCGCAGCACCGCGTACTTGGCGGTCTGGGCCGCCATCCGCTTGAAGTTCTCGGACGGAAGCAGCTCGAAGCTTTCGGACCCGTCAGGACCCACGACGCGATGACGAACCTCCAGCGCGCCCGTCGTCGTGTCGAGCTTCACAGTCACGTAACCGTGCGGGCTGAACGCACGGACGTAAGCGGCCGCGAGGGCGCCTTCCACCGTGTGCAGCATCTCCTCAAAGGGAATGCCGACCTCGGCACAGAGCGCGGTCAGCGCCTCGGCCAGGCTCTCCGTGGAGGGCTCAGATTGCGACCGCGAGCCTGCCCGCGACAACGTCACCCCATGCGATGTGGACGATCACCGGCGCGCGACCGCGGGCTCCAAGAGCCTGCACCGCGATTCCCGCGCCGTCGACCGCGACCAGCTGGCCTTCCACGACGGTTTCCGACTCACCAGTGCGATAGCGCACGTTCACCCGCTTGCCGTTGAACCTTCCGTACTCCTGCACGTTGCGCAGCGGCCGCTCGGCCCCTGGAGACGACACCTCGAGGTCATAGGGGCCGTCGATCAGGTTGGAGTGGTCGATCAAGGGGCCCGCAACCCGGCTCACGCGCTCGCAGTCCTCGATCGTGATCGGTTCGCCGTGGTCGATCGAGATACGAAGAGATCGACCCGAGTGACCTGATTGGTCCAGCGAGTAGAGCTCGTAGCCCATGTGTTTGATGGTGGGCTCGAGCAGCTCTCTGATGGCGGATATTGGCCAGGTCGGCATGTCGGGCTGTCTTTTCACACCTTAGCAGCCTTTCGGCGCGCTACCGGAGGGGCTGCAGCTTCCGCCAGACGACGAGCAGGGGCGCCGCGTTGAAGATGGAGCTGTAGGTGCCGGAAACGATGCCGATCAGCAGCGCCAGCGCGAAGCCCTTCAAGGTGTCGCCACCCGAGATCAATATCGCCATCAGGACGAGGACGACCGTGAAGCTCGTGATGATGGACCGCGCGGCGGTCTGCATGATGCTCAGGTTCACGACCTGCTCGAACGACAGGCGCTGGCTGACGCGCAGGTTCTCGCGGATCCGGTCGAACACGACGATGGTGTCGTGGACTGAGAAGCCCACCACGGTGAGGACGGCGGTCACGAAGAGGCTGTCGATCTCGCCGAT
>DAIPXW010000158.1:0-5649 GCA_036783075.1 Candidatus Dormiibacterota bacterium
TTTGCTCGTCGGCTGGCTGCTCGGCATGGGGGACTACGCCAAGTTCCTGCTCGACCAGACCGGCAACCCGATCTATCCGCTTTATGAGAACTTCCAGTTTGTCGGTCTTCAGGCCGGCGGTACCGGCGGGCAGGCGGCGACCGGCGGGCTTCAACTGCTGTGGATCCCGCTCGGGGCGGCGGTGCTGCTTTGTGCGGCCGGCCTGGGCTGGGCGCTATGGAAGCAGCCTCAGTCCTACCTCCTGCTGACGTTCGGTTTCGGTTACTCGGCACTGAGCCTTGCCACATATCTGCGGTACGTGACGGAGTGGAAAGAACGCCGGTTCGAGTTCCCACTCGATTTCGCGGCCATCCTGGTGGCGATCCTTCTCATCAAATGGCTGCCTGAACGTCGCGCTCGACTGCGGCCGTTGACCTGGACGGTGGCCACCGCGGCCGTCGTCGGCGTGCAGGCATTGTGGTTGCCGATACAGACCGCGTATGCCGCCACAGAGCCTCTGTTCCGGTACGAAGTGGGTCTTGGCCGCGCCATCGGCGTTGTGTACAACCGTCCCGAGTATCGGGGCGGGGTCCTGAACATGCCGGGTGACGAGCCCACTTTGCTGTACGTGATGGTGCGCGACGAGGGCTTCCCCGGCTCCCGTGTGACCAGCCAGTTCTACGATCCTTTCTACTACCTGCCTGCGGGATACCACTACAGCGACCACCCACAGGTGGTCGGGCCGCTGATGCAGTGCTGGCTCGCGAAAACTCAGACCCGCCTACTTCTCCTCTCGCCACCGGGACCGCTGAGCGGGTCCGTCTCCGACTACAAGGCCTTCATCGCCGACCACGCGCAGTGGTTCCAGGACACGGGGGCGCAGCTGGGCAACGGCTGGAGCCTCGTCGCGGTGGACGTTCCGGTGCCCAGCTCGGCGGAGTGCGCCCAGGCCGCTCGGGCCGCGCCGTGATCGAACCGGCTCACGTTCTAGACGAGACGAGTGCCCCTAGTTGATTGAGGCGGCCCAGGCGATCAGCTCTCTCAAGCCGCGATCAAACGGGATTCGCGGTTCCCAACCGAGCTCCTCTTTCGCCTTGGTGATGTCGCTTACGTAAAAGGTCTGGTCGCCCTCCCGCCAGTCCGTGAACGTGTACTGCGGAGTGGCGCCCGCGAGCTCGCCGATCTGTTCGATGACCTCGAGCAGGTTTCTCTGGTTCTGCGTGCCGCCGCCCACGTTGAAGATCTGTCCACGCGTCTTATCGATCTTCTCGATCGCGATCGAATAGAGCGCGCAGAGGTCTCTCGCGTCGAGCAGGTCGCGGACCTGAAGGCCGTCGCCGTAAATCGTGAGTGGTCTCCCGTGGAGGATCGAGTGCACGAAATGGGCGACCCACCCCTGGTCTTCGGTTCCGTACTGGTGTGCGCCGTAGATGCAGCTCTGACGCAGGACGACGGTGTTCATGTGGAAGCAGCGTGCGTAGTCTCTGACGTACTGGTCCGCCGCACCCTTGCTGCACCCGTATGGGCTGTGGAAGTCGATCGGTTGGGTCTCTGTACAGGCAGCGTTGTTTCGGTCCAGCTTTCCGTACACCTTGTTCGTCGATGCGAACACGAACGGCGCGTCTCGGTTGTGAAGGCGGACGGCCTCGAGGAGATTGAGGGTGCCGCGAGCGTTGACGTCGAAGTCCGTGCTCGGATCGACGAGCGACGTCGTGACCGCGACCTGCCCCGCAAGGTGCAGGATCGCGTCCTGGTTCTTGACGTGCTCGGGCAGTGCGCTTGCGTTCCTCACGTCCTCCTTCACAAAGGTCGTTCGAGTCGGGTGCTGGGTGAGGAGCCACTTGAGGTTGCGCTCGGTACCGGGGCGGCTCAGGTTGTCCAGCAACGTCACGTGCCATCCCCCTGCGATTAGGTGGACCGCGGCGTTGACGCCAAGGAACCCGGCGCCGCCGGTGATGAGGACCCGCCGTCCGGCCCCTTCGTCTGAGCGGCGGGCCGCCCTGGTTTCGGCGCGGGTGGAGGATCTCGGTCCGGCGATCAGCGAGGAAGGGTCCATGGGGCGCACCTACGTTAAGACTATCTCTCGCAAGAGACCGCGCTGGACGGGTTGCAGGCTGCGCGCAGCCGTGCCGACCGCCACCCGTCCCTACCATAGACAGGTGGCCCCTCCGGCGCGGCCGATGTCCGCCCCCGACATGCGTTCGGTGCGATCCAACTGGGAGAGCGAGGCGCGAATGGCGGCGGTTTACGCCGCGCTCGCCGAGGTCGCGTCAGACGGCCGGCTCAAGCACCGTTTGGAAGCACTCGCGGCGACGGAGTGGCGGCACGCCGACGCATGGGCTGCTTTGCTCGACGGCACTGTCGACGTAAGCAGGAGTCGCAGGCCCAATTTCACGGCTCGACTCCTCGCCGGCCTCGCGCGCGTCGCGGGCATAGGTCCGGCCCTCACCCTGGCGGGCGCGGCCGAAGGCCACGTCCTGCGCTCGTATCTGACCCAGGTCTCGACCATTTCCGACGAGCGCGCCCAGGGCGTCCTTCGCCAGGTGCTTCCCGAAGAGCTGGATCACCAGTCCGCCGAGGACATGGCCGAAAAGCCCACCGACGGCGGCGCTTCGGCGCGGGGTGTCGCCGGCACCTCGGCGGCGGTGGTGGAGGAGGAGTGGCACGGCGGCGGGACGGACAGCATCAGGAACGTCATCTATGGCGTCAACGACGGTCTCACTGCCACCCTCGGCGTGCTGGCCGGCGTGGGCGGTGCCACCGTGAACCCCCGCGTGGTCTTGATCGGTGGCCTGTCGGCGATGGTCGCCTCCGGGGTGTCGATGGCCGGCGGCGCCTACCTGGCGAGCAAATCGCAACGCGAGGTCTTCGAAGGCCAGCTCGCCCGCGAAGCCGCGGAGATCGAGGCGATGCCCGATCTCGAGCGAGCCGAGCTGGTCGAGATCTACCGCTCCAAGGGCCTCACGGCGGATGAGGCGGCCACCATCGTGGGGCGGATCACGTCCGATAAGAAGGTCTGGCTGGAGACCCAGGCTCGGGAGGAGCTCGGGCTGGACGTCGCGCAGTTCGAGAACCCCGCGCGCGAAGGGCTGGTGGCCGGAATCTCAACCCTCATCGGCGGAGCGATACCGGTGGCCGGTTACCTGCTCGGCCGGTGGCTGGTGGGGGCCAACCTGAACGGGCTGGCGGCGCTCGCGGTCGCGTTCGTGGTCTGCGCGGCGTTCCTGTTCGTGATCGGGTCGGCGCGCTCATTCTTCACGGGGAAGGGAGCCGTGCGGTCAGGCCTCGAGATGCTCGCGGTCGGATCGGTCGTCGCCGCCGTCACCTACGGGGTCGGCGTCCTGTTCCGGGAGTAACCCTCAGCCGGTCGAGATGCCGCGGAAGTACGCGATGCTGACGACCCACGCCGCACCGGCGATGATCACCGTCTCGCGCCTGCGAGTTCCGCCCTGTGCGTACACGTAGGCGCCCGGAAGGAAGAGAACGGCAAAGATCCCGTAGACGATGTGAAGCAGCTCGGTCGGACGGCCGCCGAACACGAAGGCCAAAAGCCCGACCAGGCCTTGCACCGCGGTCAGGCCGGCCATGATCAGGTAGCTCGAGCGATAGCCACCGGTCAGCTCGCGGTTCCGGAAGTAAAGGTATGTCCCCCAGACCGCGAGCACGAGCGCGAAGACCAGCAGCGCGCGAGCACCGTAGCCGTGCAGGAACTTGAGGACGCTCACCCGGCCGGCCTTGACACCTGCTCGCGGAAGTAGTCGACCGTCAGGCTCAATCCCTCTTCGAGGCTGATTCGCGGCTCCCAGCCAAGCGCGGCGCGGGCTTTGCCGTTGTCGAGGGCGATCCGGTACACGTCGCCCTTGCGGGCAGGACCGAAGACAGGCTCGAGCCGGTATCCGGTGGCGAGGGCGAGCTTCCTGAAGAGGTCGTTGACCGTGACCGGGATCCCGGTGCTGACATGAAACGTGCCGCCTGAACCTTTGTCCAGAGCAAAAAGGTTCGCGGTGGCGACATCGCCGACGTGGAGCATGTCGCGCGACTGCTCGCCCGTTCCATCGATGGTGACGGGCCTGCCGGCCAGCATGCGCCCGGCGAAAATCGCGACCACGCGCCCTTCCTCGGCATGGAAGTCCTGGCGCGCACCGTAGATGTTCGCGTACCGCAGAACCGTGTAATCGACCCCGAAGGTGCGCCTGAAGGTGCCGAGGTACTGTTCGAACGCCAGCTTGCTCGTGCCGTACGGTGAAAGCGGCCTGACGGGGTGGTCCTCGTCGGCGGGGACCACGTCGGGCTCGCCGTACAGCGCGCCGCCGGTGGAGCTGAAAACGACCTTGCGGATACCGTGGTCGACGCATGCCTTGAGCACGTTCAACCCGCCAAGGATGTTCACGTGAGCGTCGTAAACAGGGTCGGCGACGGACCTCGGTACCTCGGATTGAGCGGCATGGTGGTTGACGACCTCCGGCCGGAAAGAGACGAACGCTTTCTCCACCGCGTCGTGATCACGCACGTCGACGCGATAGACGCTCGCCGCGGAGCTCACGTTGTCTTCGCGGCCGGTGCTGAAGTTGTCGAGCACGCCGACCTCGTGTCCGGCCAGGATGTACGCGTCCACCACGTGTGACCCGATGAACCCCGCGCCTCCGGTGACCAGGATTCGCACGGCCGAGACTCTAACGGGTTTACTTGCTGCGGTGATCGAGCCTGTCCGACTTGAGGTGGAGGTGCTGAAGGCCGTCCGCGCCCCGGTTCGCCCGGCGTTCCTGCGCCAGGCGCTGGTGCGTTCCGCCACCGTGCCCGAGGTCCGGGCGCGGCTGCCCGCCGGCACCTCCATGGTCTCCATCCGGCTAACAGACGACCGCGAGCTCCGCCGTTTGAACCGCGACTTTGCGCGCCACGACGCGGTGACCGACGTGCTGTCGTTTGCCGGGCAGCCTCCGCTGCTTGGAGACCTGGCGATCTCGTGGCCGGCGGTTGTGCGGCAGGCCCGACAGCACGGTCACGCCGACGCGACGGAGCTGGCGCTCCTTTGCGTCCACGGCCTGCTGCACCTGCTGGGTTGGGACCACGTGACAGCTCGCGAGCGCCGGGAGATGACTCGCCTGACCATCGCCGCGTTGGAGCTGTCCCGGCTGCGGCTTGGCCCAGGAAGACTCTGATCTCCGCGTAAACTCAGCGACGGTCTGCGGCGCTCGCCGCGGGCCTAAGTGCGTCTGCTGGTTACGAGATTGACAAAGGAGCCGGTCGTCGAACAGCGGTTGATCGTAGGCCTGGGCAATCCGGAATCGGAATATGCCGACACGCGCCACAACCTTGGTTTCGAGTGCGTCAAGGAGCTGGCGCGCCGCCTGGGCGTGCGAGTCGAGCGTAAGCGCTGGCAGTCGCTCGTCGGCCACTCGGAGGACAAGGGCATCTGGCTCGTGATGCCGCAGACCTACGTGAACCTTTCGGGAGAGGCTGTTGCGAAGGCCGTGCGCGACATCAAGGTTTCGCCGGAGCAGATCTGGGTCGTTCATGACGAGCTCGACCTGCCGCTGTGCCGGATGCGGATCAGGCGCGGAGGGTCTGGCGCCGGTCACAACGGGGTGCTGTCGATCATCGGCTCGCTTGGGACCGGCGACTTCGTCAGGTTCCGCGTGGGTATCGGCAAGCCCGCGCGCAAGGGCTCCG
>DAIPXW010000159.1:0-5625 GCA_036783075.1 Candidatus Dormiibacterota bacterium
CGCATCGCTGGCAAACTGCACGATCTCGGCATGATCGGAGTTCGCGACGACATCCTGAATAAAGCGGGGCAGGTCAACGAAGAGGAGTGGGAGGTCGTGCGCCGCCACCCTGACATTGGGGCCGACATGATGGCATGGCATCCGGCCTTGGCCGCCTTCGCGCCGATTGTGCGTCACCATCACGAGCATTGGGATAGCAGCGGCTATCCAGTTGGACTGAAAGGCACAGACATACCTCTGGGCGCACGAATAATGGCTGTGGCAGAGGCGTTTGACACGATCACCCACGAGCGCGTGTACAGCGCCCGTGTGTTGACTCCCGGGGATGCGATACGGGACATTAGCAAGCACTCTGGCTCCTGGTACGACCCAGCCGTTGTGGCCGCCCTCGTCATGACACCGTAAACGCCGCAGACGCGCTCACCGTCGCGCTCGCAAGCGTGCCCTGATTAGCCGAGACCTCGAACCTCGCGCTCCTCTTCCGGGGAGAGGGGGTAGTGGACCCTAACTGTAAAGGTTGCGGAATCAGGTGCCTCATACCCCGCGCGCATACCGCCGGATCAAGACCGTGCGCTATGGCGATTCGCGTTTGGGCAGCGGTTAGTCGCTGAAGGGCTTCTAGTTCGTTCCGCCTGACATGGAAGGTGCGGTGAAGGTTCCGCAACTCATCCACCTCGTCAGGGGTGAGCAGAATCGCCCGATGGAGCGGCACCTGGAGAGAATGGGCCGTCGGCACGTCGCGCTGATCACCCACGACGGACGCGCATGCTGCCCGTGCGGCGGGTGCTCCTACCGCCTGGAGGGCGAACGGTTCGAGATGACGACGTGCGAGCTATACCCGGCGGTGACGTGTGAGCACTGGGAGAAGGTGTGGAATGAGGCGGGTCGGGTGAGCAAGGGAGAGGCTTAGGCGGGCTGGGAGCCAGTGCCAGACGCCGAGCTGGACGACGTCCTGGACGATTACGACGTGGTTTTCATCGCAGTAATGAGGAGAGGCACTACCTCTTGCGGTGTCTCGGGAAGCAGCGTTGGCATGCCGAGGGAGTACAACCAATTCAACTGGGTGCCGTCCACGAGAGAGAGGAAGAGTCGGGGACGTCCATGTCCAACGGTGGCCTGACGGTTGACTTGACGGAGCAGGCCGTCATGCACGTTGCGGGCATCGGTGTATGCGCCGAACATCACGGATGAGGTCGACAAGATCATGTCGCCGTCGCCGCCGTTGGGTACAACCACGGCCGCATCCCAGCGGCTCTCCAAGTCAGCGATCCAGCGCGGCCACAGCGGGCCGCCGGCCCAGTCCTTGGGCAGTCCCTCGACAGTGACGCCATGATTCTCAAGTTCGTACTTGAATGCAGCCGCTCGTCCTCCAAGCGGCGGGTTGGTAATCATCAATACGCAAAGGGATCTGGCCTGAGCCGACACGCGATCAGGCTACCTCGTTTTTGCGTGAATCCGACTTTCAGACGGATGAGTAGTCGAGGATCAACCGGTAGCCTCCGGGCGCAGAGCTAGTCTGGAGTCCCGAGTACTAGGCGAACCAACTCATCAGCGGCAGCCACAGGATCGTTGGTCTCAAGCGTGACCACCGTCGCCTCCCCGTGAGCAGGGTAGGTGCTACCACTAAACACGCGATACCTGAAGCGATATTCCTCGGGGGGAAAGAACTCGACCAAGGCTGGCTTGGCTTCCTCCGATGGGTTCGTGGAAGTCGCCAGGCAGAGCTGGCACATGCTTGTGAACGGCGCAAACCGCCCAAGGTCAGTTGGCTCGATCGCGCGGAGCAAATCAGCTAAGGATTTGTCCCAGCCGCTACCGAGCAGCTTCTCCGAGACCGCTGCGCGGAGCAAACTCTGCCACCGACCTTGGAAGGCTCCCTCAAATGAGGACATCGAAGCCACTCTTACGCCGCCCGTGCGAGTCGACGCCACCGATCGGCTCGCAAATGACGTCGAGGTAGGTCATGTAGTCGGGGTAGTCGGAGCGGCGGATCTGGGTGGTCCTGCGAAGGCTCGGCGTGCTGCGGTTCTTGCTGCAAATCACACCAAAACAGAGCCTACGTCGGCACACGCAGCAGCACCAAATCGTATTCGGGGCCGGGCGCCCCAGATCGGTTGCTCAGAACTCATAATCGTCTGGTCGATGGTTCGAATCCATCCGGGCCCACGAGAATCAACAGCATGAGCAAAGCAGGCGAGCGGGATGTCGACGCCTATATCAGGGCGGCGCCCACAAAAGCGCAGCCCATGTTGCAAAGGCTCCGCGACCTGATCAAGGCCGCGGCGCCCGGTGCTGAAGAGCGGATCAGCTACGGCATGCCTTTCTACGAGTACCACGGCCGCCTGGTGTATTTTGCCGGCTACGCGAACCACGTCGGCCTCTATGCCGCCCTGCCGGCGAACAACCTCTACGCGGGCGAGCTGAAGAAGTACATGGCAGCCAAAACGACGATCCGGTTCCCGCTCGGCCATCCACTGCCGGACGCGCTGGTGACAAAGATCGTCAAGGCCCGAGTCAAGGAGAACGAGGCTAAGCCGAAATAGCCGCTGACGAGCCGGTCTCGGTCGATGAGGCGACCGGACCAGGATGGGACGCGGCGCTCGCGAGCCTTGCCGCCGGGGGCGACATCCTGTGGCGAGGCATCGGTCTGAACATGGCCACCGGCGAGCCGGGCACAGGCCGGGTGGTGGGCCGGACCCTTTTCGTCCGGGTCGGCACGGCCTGGGAGCCTGACCACATGACCGCTGGACGCGCCGAAGCGGAGCTGCTGCACGCGCGCGGCGCCATCGCCGAGCTCATCGGCGACAGCAAGGAGTTCGCGGAGCTGGTCGCGGGCAGAACCGTTGCGTACGAGCTCGTCTTCGACGATGGAACGGCAGCCGTGAGACTGGCCACCTGGGGCGAGGCCGGCTTCGACACGAATGGCGCTGATGCCTCACCACCGATAATGCGGGTGAATGAGGCTCGATTGGGCGCTGCTCGCCGGCGCGGCTGAAGGTCCGCCCAACGGCCTCGTCTACATCCTGGGCGCCGGGATCGACACCCTGTGGCGCGACCAGTACCCGACGACGTTCTCCGGCGCACTTGTCTTGAGACTTCTCACCACGCGGCTGGAGTCGGAGCGTGCACACAAGGTCGAAGTTCACTGCAGCGACGAAGACGGCGCGCCGGTGCTGCCTCAGCCGATGATCCTGAACATCCCTCCGCGACAGGTGCCACCCGACCATCCGCACGGCTGGGACCTGGCCGCCCACATCGTGATCAACCTTGCCGGCGTGCGCATCGCGCAGCCCGGCCTCTACAACTTCGAGATCATGGTCGACGACCAGCAGGTGCGATCGCTCCCGTTCCGCGCCGTCCTGGCGACGCGCGGCCAGCCCGCCGCGACCGTTTAGATGTCGGCCACCCTCACTCACCTCGTCGCCACGTACGGACTCATCGCCATCTTCGTGCTGATGGCGGGCGAGAGCTGCGGCCTGCCGATCTCGAGCGAGATCGTCGTGCCGCTCGGGGGAGCGCTTGCCTCGCAGGGAAAGCTCCCCAGCTTCGTGCTGGTGGTGCTGGTGGCGAGCGTGGCCAACCTAGCCGGGTCGTTGATCGCCTTCTATTTGACGAGGCGGTGGGGCGAGCGCGTCGTGCTCAGCCGGGCCGGGCGCTGGATGGGGCTCAGCCGGGGCCACCTGCGGCTTGCGAACCGCTTCTTCGACAGGTGGGGCCTGTGGGCCGTGTTGCTGGGTCGCCTGCTGCCCATCGTGCGGACGTACATCTCATTTCCGGCAGGCGTGTCGAAGATGGGATACGTCCGGTTCACCATCGCCACCCTCGCCGGCGCGATCCCCTGGAACTTTGCGCTCGCGTTCGCCGGCTACAAGCTGGGCGAGCACTACCAGCAGGTCGAGACGACCGTCGCGCCGTTCGTGATCCCGATGGCCATAGTCGTGGTCCTTCTGCTCGCGGCCGCCTGGTACTTCGGGCGGCGGCTCGGCGAAGACGAGTCGACGGTGGTGGCTTAGGACTTACGTCTTCGCGAATCGGGCGGCGGCGAAACGGGAGATGTCCCGCGCAGTCTCGCCGGTGGTGACGAGGTCGGCGGCGATGTCCCCGATAACGGGCGCGAACTTGAAGCCGTGACCCGAGCACGCGCTGATCAAAACGATCCGTGGATCGTCGGGATGCAGGTCGACTATGAAATGCCCGTCGGGCGTGTTCGTGTACATGCAGACGGTGCTGCGAGTGACGTGCCGCGTCACGCCGCGCAAATAGGTCGTGATGAACATGCGCAGCGGGTCGAGGTCGGCGTCGGTGACCTCGCGCCGCGTGGCGTTCGGGTCGGCCGCCTCGCCTCCGTGATGGCGCGCGATCTTCACCGAAGTACCGTCGAGAGTGGGAAATCCGTAGACCTCTCCCGGGACTCGGGTTTCGCGGATGAAGACCGGAAAGCGGTCGGGCGACAGCCAGCCGGCGCCTGCCTGCACCTGGAACCAGGCCAGCGCCTGGCGCTCGATCGTGAGCGGCAGCCAGCCCGCGAGCTCCGGCATCCAGGCGCCGGTCGCGATCACCGCCGCGTCGAAGCGCTCGCGCGCCTGTGAGGTGCTGACCTCGATCCCCTCGCCCCGGGCGGCGACCTCGGTGACCGTCACGCCGCGCCTCACCTCGCCTCCGGCGCGCGTCAGGGCGTCGATCATCGCCGCGATCGCCATCTCCGGGCGCAGAAAACCAGCCTGGGCGTCAAACACGGCGACGTCGCCGTCTTGAGGGACGTGACCTGGATAACGCGCTCCGATCTCGTCCCCGTCGAGGACCTCGACGTCGAGCCCGTGCGTGGCGGCGGCTGCGAGCGCACCCGTGACGGTGGCCGAGGAACGCGAGCCGATCATGAGGGCGCCGGTGATCGTCAGCAAACTTCCGCCGGTCAGGCCTTCCAGCTCGCGCCACAGCGGAAAGGTCTCTTGCAGGAGCGGCACGTAGAACGGGGCTTCGAGGTAAGCGGTCCGCGTGATCCGTGACTCGCCATGCGACGAACCAAGGTCGTGGGGAGGGGAGAGGCGGTCGAAGCAGACGACTTCGGCACCCCGCGCCGCGAGCCTCCACCCGGCCGCGGCGCCCATCGCGCCGCATCCGACCACCGCGACCCGCAACGCTATTCCGGCGCGATCTTGGCGATCGGCTGTCCAGGGGTGACGGGATCGCCCACGTCGAGCAGCAGCTGATCGACCACGCCGCTGAAGGGCGATGGGATCTCGGCGTTGACCTTGTCGGTGTGCGCCTCCATGAGAGTCTCGCCTTCGGAAACGTGGTCGCCCCGCTGCTTGCTCCAGGCTCCGACCGTGATCTCTTCCGCGCCCTGCAGGTCGGGCATCACGACCTCGCGCACGCCGGTTGTCATAGGGCTATTGTCGGCCCGTCAGGCCGCCCAGCGCATACCTGGCCCGCGAACCCGCCTCATGACGACGCGTTCGGGCGGCACAAAGCGCAGCTCCCGCCCGACTTTCAACACCTGCCATCCACCTTCGTGCACAAGTCGGTGGTGGAAGTAGCAGAGCAGGACCAGGTTGCCGAGCCTGGTCGACCCACCGCGAGACCAGAACTCGATGTGGTGGGCATTCGCCCAGCCCACATTCCGGT
>DAIPXW010000160.1:0-5621 GCA_036783075.1 Candidatus Dormiibacterota bacterium
CTGGGCCGTCGAGGTCACTCCGTCACCGAAGTTCCAGAGGAAGGCGAACGGGCCCAGCCCGCCGCTGGTCGCGCCCGTGAAGTTGACGGACAGGGGTGCAGGGCCGGTGGTGACGTTCGCGGACGAGCTCGCCAGCAGGGCTGGAGAGACCACTGCGGTGACGGTCGAGGTGGCGGTGGCGGTGGCGGCGTCGGTCACCGTCAGGGTTGCTGTGTAGGTTCCGGCGCCGCTGTAGACGTGGCTCGGGTTCTGAGCTGTCGAGGTGCTCCCGTCGCCGAAGGCCCAGCTGTAGGTGTACGGAGCAGTTCCGCCCGCCGCATGTGCGGTGAACGCCACCGTCAACGGCGCGTCTCCCGCCAGGGGCGAAGCGCTTGCCGTCGCTGCCAGCGGTCCGTGGATGGTGATCGTCAGGGCCAGAGCGCTGGCCGTTGCGCCGTTCGCGTCCGTCACCGTCAGGTTGGCCGTGTAGATGCCTGCCATGGCGTAGGTGTGGGCCGGGTTCTGGCCGGTCCCACTCGTGCCGTCACCGAAAGTCCACGCATACGAGTACGGCGCGAGCCCGCCTGATGGCGTGCTCGTGAAGCTCACTGCCGCAGGAGCGTTGACGCCCCCGGTCTCGGCGTCGCTGACGCTCAGCGCCGGGCTCACGGTGATCGCAGGCGCGGTCGCCGACGCGCTGTGGCCGTTTGCATCGGTCACCGTGAGCGTCACGTTGTATGTTCCCGCCGCCGCGTATGTGTGGATCGGGTTCTGGCCAACCGCGCTCGTCGCATCGCCGAAGTTCCACGAGTAGCTGAATGGGGCCGTTCCGCCGCTGACCGACCCGGTGAAGTTGACCGTGACCGGCGCGTCTCCGGCCGTCTTGCTCGCAGCGGCTGTGGCGGTTGGAAGTGGGTTGACGGTGACCGTCAGCGCACCGGCGGCGGCCCTTGCGCCAAGCGCATCGGTCACCGTGAGGACGGCGGAGTAAGTGCCCGCACCCGCATATACGTGGCTCGGGCTCTGGCTCGTCGAGGTCGTGCCGTCACCGAACGTCCAGGCGAAGGCGTACGGCGACGTCCCCCCGCTCGGCGTCCCCGTGAAGCTGACGGTGAGCGGCGCGTCACCCGTTGCGGGCAGCACGGAGGTGGTGACTCCCAGCGCCGGGGTGACGGTGATCGTGATCGGGGATGCGTTGGCACGAACGTGGTTGGCGTCGGTCGCGCTCAGGAGCGCCGTGTACGTGCCGGCGGCGGCATAGGTGTGAGAGGGGCTCAGGTTCGTCGAGCCCGTGCCGTCACCGAAGGTCCACGAATAGGTGAATGGGCCGACGCCGCCGGCGGTCGAGCCGGTGAAGTTGACGGCGAGTGGCGCCGGGCCGATCGTCACGCTGGCCGAGGCCGAGGCGGTGGGGGTCGGACTGACCGCGACGGCCACCGTCGCCGTCGCCGTGCTGCGGCTCGCGTCGGTTGCCGTCAGCGTCGCCGTGTAGGTGCCGGCCGCGCTGTAGGTGTGGCTTGGGTTCTGCGTCGTCGCCGTTGCGCCGTCGCCGAAAGCCCAGCTATAGCTGTAAGGAGCGGTGCCCCCGCTGGCGCTGCCGCTGAACGCGGCGGTCAAAGGCGCGTCTCCCGCGCTGGGCGAGGCGCCGGCCGACGCGGAAAGCGCGCCGTTGATCGTGATGGTGATTGCGGTCGCGGTCGCCGTGCTGGAAGCGGAATCGGTGACCGTCAGGTGGACGGTGTACGTGCCTGCGGCCGTGTACGTGTGGCTGGGATTCTGTGTGATCGCGGTTCCGCCGTCGCCGAACGTCCAGGCATATGTGTACGGCGAGACACCGCCGCTGACCGTGCTGGTGAAGTTGATCGATGCCGGCGCGCTTCCGGTTGTGCTCGACGCGGACGTCGAGACCGTGAGCGCGGGCGGGCCGGAGGTGCCGAAGATGTCGGTCATCGGCGACGCGCCGCCATCGTTGGTGGTCATGGTGGACATGCCCCAAGAGGCTTCGATCGTGCGCAGCCAGCTGTAGTGGTTGTAAGCCACGGAGGAGTTGAAGTTGACCTTGACGTTGGAGCCGATCGCGATGAAGGCGACCTGGTTGGAGCCGCTGCCATCGTCTTCGTCCCACATCACGATCAGGAGCGAGTGCTGGGTGGTGAAGGCGGGCGAGCTGAGGATGGCCGGCACGTGCGAGGAGAGCCACGAATCGCCTTGAGCGATCGAGCCGTCGTGCATATCATCCTGCAGGTTGGGATTCAAGTAGACATAGTTCGGCGTCGTCGCCGCCGAGCTGAGATCGCCGGCCAAGGTCGAATAGTCGACGACGTGGGCACAGCGGGCAGCGTTGCCCGTGATGTCCGTGTAGTACATGAACGGGTTGTGGTTGACGTCGTAGAGGCTGTCCCCGTCGGCCCGGCAGGTGGCCGCGCCGCCCGCCGCCATCGACTCGTTGTAGGACTTCCAAGTTCGCCCTGATGCCTCGATCAGGTTGGCCAAGTTGGCGCCGGCCAGCTGGCAGCCCGGTCCGGGCGCGCAGTCCGCGCTCGCGAATCCGGGATCCTGGCCCGAGGTGAGCGCCAGGTAGTTGGGCAGGGACGGATGGTCGACGGCCGAGTAGTTGATCGCGGTCGCGCCCATCGGGCGCAGGCTCGAGATGTAGGGCTGGCCGATCACCTGACTGAAGCCGTGGTTCTCCATCATGATCTGGAAGATGTGGTCGTAGACCGGGACCCCACCGCTTGGCGGAGGCGAAGGCGAGGGCGACGGTGAAGGCGAGGGCGTTGGGCTGGAGCTTGGGGTGGGCGACGGTCCAGGACCGACGGCAGCTGGGAAGACGTTGCCGGCCCAACCGGCCTCGACGGCCGAGATCATCGCCGGCCAAGGATTGGAGAAGTCGCCGGCGGGATCCACGTAGAGGCCGAAACCGGCCGGGTCCTCGCGCCAGACGAAGTGGGTCCAGCTCACGCCCATCGAGTTGTAAGTCGCGATCTGCGCGGTCGTGAAGCTGACCGCGGTGCTGTCAGTGCGCTGGCCGCCGAACTCGCCCACGATCATCGGTGTGTTCGCAGGCTGGCCGCCCGGGAAGTTGTTGCCGCCCGAGTAGTGATGGACGGCGTAGCTGACGCGGGTCGTCTGGGTGAAGAGGCTGAGATCGTTGGAGAGCGGGGCCTCGATGATGACGAAGTGGTTGGGGTCGGCAGCCGTGATCGCGGTGTAGGCGCGACCGGCCAGACTCGCCCACTCGGTATCCGAGGGCGGAGCCGGTTCGTTCATGACGTCGTAACCGACGATCGTGGGGTTGTTGGCGTAGTGAGCGGCGACGGCCGACCAGAAGCTGATCATCAGGGTCTGGTTGGCGGCCGAGGTCGAGCAGTCCGACCAGATGCAGTCGCCGCTCGCCACCGACTGGTCGAAGCCCCCGGTCGAACCGCCGGGTGGGATGAACAAGACGAGGTAGACCCAGAGCTGGTTCTGCGCCGCCCAGGTCATGTGCTGGTCGACGGTGCTGAAGAACAGGCTCGGGTTGGCCGCGTACCAGTTGTAGTCGAGGCCCCAGCGGATCACGTTCATACCCGAGGCGTGGGCCTGGACGTAGTCGGACTGGACGGCGTTGATCGCCGCGATGTTGGAGGCAGGGCAACCGGAGCAGGTCAAGCCAAGGGCAGGCTCGTTGTTGAAGTTCTCGCCGCGCAGCAGGATGGGTGAGCCCTGATATATGAACTGCTTGCCCAGCGTTGAGACGTAAGAAGGGCTGGCCCCGACCTGGAGCGGGACGGCGACGACCATTCCCGCAAGACAGATCAAACCCAAGACCAGCAAGCTCAGTTTCCGGATAAGGATTCCTCCTTCGTGCTCCGAGCACTTCGGTGACTACCCTGCATACGAACTCGCTTATGGCGTTTCCCGCAGAGGAAAACCAGATCGCAAACCAGCCGGAATGCCGAGACATTCGCGGCCATCAGAAGATTCTTGTATGCGGCCTAACCTCGAAACCCGCCAATTTCCTGCTGTCTTATTCGTTAAGAGTTATCAAGAAGGTTTCGAGCGCCCGCCACTTGAATGTCGGAAAAAACTGAACTGGCGGTTATGACCTGCAGGAAGGATGCACGATTCCGCTGCGTGGTGTCAACCCAGGCCCCGTGTGTCTTCAGCCTGGGTTCAGGTGTACGCCGCGGTTTTCAGGCGGCCACCGTCTCCGCGACTTGCCGCCTTCCATTGGAAAGTGCCCACACCGTGAATGCGGCGATGACGATGAGTCGCGCGGCCGCCCCGATCGTGAATGCGAGGGCGGCGCCTGCGAGCCCCATGCGAGGGATCATCGTCATACCTATCGCGAGGGTGCACGCCATCGCGATGCCCGTCGCCACGGGATCGATGGCCGGCCGGCCCAGGCCGACCCAGATGCTGCCCATCACCGTGTAGAACCCGTACAGGCCCATGCCGATGGCGAGGATCGTGAGCGGTGTCGCGGCTTGCGGGTATTTGCTGCCGAACACGATCAGGATCAAACGCGGGCCCAGCAATGCAGCGCCGCTCACCAAAGGTATCGTGACCACGCTCGTCAACCCGAGCGCCGCAAGCATGTACTTGCTCACCGATTTCTCGCCGAGCCGTGCGATGCGCGGCAGGATCGCGGTGCCTATGGCGGTCGGCGCGAGCATCAACACCTGGACCAGGGCTTTGGCCACCCCGTAGTTTGCGGTTGCTTCTGTGGTCATCAGGTGCTGGACCATGACCAGGTCGCTGCCAAACCAGATGGCGAAGAACACCGACTGCACCAACAGTGGCCGGTTGAACTGGAAGATCTCGCGCACCCGCGAAACGCTGATTCGCTCGCGCACGAAGTTCAGGCCGATCGGCATGATCGGCAGCACCATTACCAGCGCCACAGCGCTGGAGAGCCCGTACACGATCAAGAAGACGGAAGGTGAACGGACGTCGAGGTTGCCCAGCACCAGGATGCCGATCAGCTGAACCAGGTTGGCGACGACGTACACGCTCATCATGGCCACGTAGCGGTCCAGGCCCCGCTGCACCTCCCTGTACGTTTCAAGCACGGCGATGCCGACGAGGTTGCACAGCACCCCGACCAGCAGCCCGCCGCGGAGGCCGATCAAATACGAGACCGGGGTGACGACCACCGCGCTGATGACGACGATGACGCCTATGAGCGCGATCCAGTTCGTGAAGTAAGACGTCTGCAGCGCGCGGTCGTTCTGGTTGCGGGCAAGGTATCTGGAGAGGCCGATGGGCGCGCCCGAAATGAATACCGACGTGATGGTCACCACCGCGAGCGCATAGGTGAGGCGTCCATAGTCGACCGGTACCAGGATCCGGGCCGCGGCGACGGAGAAGAGAAAGCCGAGCGCCCTCGCGGTCGCGAATCCGGCGAACACAACCGCCGAGGAACGGACGAGCCCCGCTTCCGGCTTGTATTTGCGCAGATCGACCAGCGCGCCCTCCAGCGGCCCGGGCAGAGCTATCCATCGCGGCTCGGACGAGATGACGACAAAGGGGGCGCGACGCGCGAAGACCTGGGTCGTGAGTCCCGCAAGAACCCCCACCAGCATCGCTATCTCTTGAGAGAGTCCCGCGAAGGTGATGTACTGGGCGGTCGCTCCCAGCAAGAGCAGCATGACCGCGGT
>DAIPXW010000161.1:0-5614 GCA_036783075.1 Candidatus Dormiibacterota bacterium
CCCGCAGGGCGCCCGGCCGTCTGGGACGCCGGATGCTCCAGATATGGCCGGTACGGTCCACTAAAAACCTCTTTCGCGCAGGTAGGTCCGGTTCGCGCGTTGGTCGCGCGCCGGCTCGCCGAGCGGATTCTCCGGGTCTGGCAGGACGTCCTGCTCCACGACGAGCCATCCGGAGTAACCCGACCGAATCGCGGACAGCACGCCCTCGACGTCGAGGTCTCCGTCGCCCAACCGGCAGAAGGCCTTGCGCCGCCAGATCTCGGCGACGGGCGCCGCTTCGCGGACGATCTGGTCGACCACGGACTGCCGCGCATCCTTCAGGTGCAGGTGGTTGATGCGTGAACCCCAGTCCCGCATGGCGCGGACCGGGTCGCCCTGTCCAAGGAGGAGATGGCCGGTGTCGAGGCAGAGCCCGATCGAGGTCAGCTCGAGCACCTTCTCGATCTCCCACACAGCCTCGACGTTCGTACCGGTCTCGTGGTGGAATGTCGGCTCGTAGCCGCGCTCCAGGCAGACCGCCTGCGCCATGTCGACGCCGGCCGCAAAGCGCTTCCAGCCCTCCTCGTCGAAACCCAAAGACCGGTCCATCGCCGCCTGCGCCGGTCGGGACCGGCGAAGGTCGCTCCCCGCGTCGGCGAGCGTCGGTTTCGGCGGCAGACCTCCGATCCTCCGGACCGAGTCGAAGACGTCGAGCAGCCCGGCGAGACCGACGACCGCCTCCCGCATGGCCGCGGGATCGCTGAACGGCAGCTCGAAGAATCCGCCTGCCAGACCGAGGCCGCGACGCGCCAGGCCGGTCGCGAGAGCAGGTCCTTGCCCCAGGTATCCGGGAGGCCCGAGGTCGATGCCCTGGTATCCGGCCGCCGCCACCTCGTCGAGGACCAGGTCCCCGTCGGGAACGTTCGGGAGGATCCCGACGGTCAGCTCGAAAGCACCGTAGCTGACGGGCGCGTTCGCTACGACGATCGACGGGGCCTCTTTCGAGCGCGTTTCTGTCAAATGACTACCGCGCCGCGATCACGGCCGGTGCCGATGGATGGTCACGCGGGGTCCGGCTGCGGTGAACCGCCACGACCGCCTCGCAGAGGGCGATGTCGTGCAGCGTGTCGGCTCCCGACGTGGTCGGTTGGCGGCCCGTGGTCGCGCATTCGTGAAAGTGGATCAGCTCCTCCTTGAAGCTCTCGTTGAACGACGTGATCTCCTCCGAGCGTGAGGACTTCGCGGATCCCTCCTCACCGGATTCCGTCACCAAAAGCGTCGGCATGCTCCGCAGGAAAGGTGACGGGAACGACAGCGTGACCCTGCGGTCGGGAGAGTAAAGGGCGAGCTCCATCTCGTAACGAGCGATGCCTGGGAGGTCGACCCATGTGAAGACGCACTGCGTGGCGCCGAACGTCAGGACCGTCGTGAGCCCGGTCTCGCGTATGTCAGCGAAATCCAGCCGGTCCGGCTCGCCCAGCGCACCGCGTATCGCGTTGAACTCGTGGACGAGGCTGTCGAGCAGGACGAGGTGGTACGCCCAGCGTGACAGAGGATCGGCTTCACCGATCGCAGCCGTGATGCGCGCCTGGTTGTCATCGGCGAGCGCTTTGGCGACGGAGCTCGGCAGCGCGCCGCCCCGATGCAGGTTGTACTGCTGGACGTAAGGTGCCAACGGAGACTCGAGCGTGGTCACCCTCATCAGGCGCGCATCGTGCAGATCGCGTGCCGCTTCGACGAACCGGAGATAGGCGGGGTCGTACCGCTTGTTGTACGCCACCATCAGCGTGACTCCCGCCGCCGACGCGGCTTCGATCATCGCCCGGCCTTCGGCCACCGAGAAGCACATCGGCTTTTCGACCAGCACGTGCATGCCGGCCTTCGCCGCCGCGATCGCCATCGGCGCGTGACTCCCCGACGTCAGCACGAGCACCGCGTCCAGCGGCTCGGCCACAAGCTCCTCCCACGTGGCGAATTGCATCGGCACGCCGTACTCGCGCGCACACGCGGTCCGGACCTCTTCCGACAGGTCTGCGATCGCCGCGATCTCAAACCGGTCGGAAAGCTCGCGGAGATAGTGCAGATGCATCACCTGTGCGATGAGGCCGCAGCCGATCACCCCGACCCTCAGACGCTTACCCATTCAAACCACCAGGCGTTCGCGGCTGGACTGGAACGTTCCACGGACGGTAACCAAAAACCGGGCCGGGTGTCAACCCGCGGAAGCCGACGGTGGTGCGGTCGAGCCTCGCAGGACGAGCTCGACCGCTAGCGTCTCCCGCAGCGGTGCGCCGCGAACGTCGCCCTTGATCCGTCCAGCCAGCAGATGCATGGCGAGGCTCGCCAGCTGAGGCTGGGGCTGGCGCACGGTCGTGAGGTTGATGCGGGCCAGGCCGGACATCACGACATCGTCGAAGCCGACCACCGACAGGTCCTGCGGGACTCGCACCCCAAGCCTGTCCGCGGATTCGAGGAGCTCGATGGCGCCGTAGTCGTTCGAAGAGAAGGCGGCTGTGGTGCGGTTGCGCAGGATCCGCTCGACCTGCCGGTCCCTGATGTCGGCGGGCATCTGGTCGGGCGGCCGGTCCCAGTGGAACACCGCCGGCCGCAGTCCCGCGCGACGCATCACGTGCTGGTAACCCGACTGGCGTGCACGGTCCGCGGTGTCTTCCACTAGTGGGTCCGCGAAGTAAACGATTCGCTCGTGGCCGAGGTCCGCGAGATGCTGCGTAGCCAGCTCGCCGCCGGACTCGTCGTCGGCCGTTACGACGTCGCACCAGTCTGCTACACAGCTCACGAACACCGCAGGCACGCGGCCCTCGACGATGCTGCGCGCGCGCTCGCGGTCCGCCGGTTGGGACAGAAAGATGATCCCCGCGGCTCGGTACTCGAGCAGGCTCTCGAGGCCGCCGAGCTCGGTCTCCTCATCGCCCTGCGTGTTGCAGAACATCGCGCGATAGCCGCGACGCGCAGCCTCCTTCGCTATGTGCTTGGCCATCTCCGCGTTGAACGGGTTCCCCAGATCGCCGACGACGACGCCGACTGTGGTCGTCTGCTGGAGCACGAGATGACGCGCGAGGATGTTCGGCCGATAGTCGAGCTGCTCGACCGCGGCCAGTACCCGCGTGCGCGTCGCCGGCGCCACCCCGCTCGCCCCCCGGATGACGTTGGAGACCGTCGACTTCGAGACTCGCGCCGCCCGCGCGACGTCAAAGATCGTCGCGTGCTTGCCCGCGCCCTGGGCCGCTTCCTTCATGCGTTTGTCGCGGGTTGGTTCGCGGGGTCGAGTGCGTGCGTGAGCACGCCTGCCGCCTCGACAATCCCCATCTCGGCCGGCACGAACGGATCCTCGTGCTCGATGGCCACAGTGCGGACGCTGCCGCCAGCCTGGATCGCCGTGACGAAGGCCGACCACCACTCGGCGTCCCGGCCGCGGCCAACCACCGCGAAGTTCCAGGGCATGGATTCCGGCGGCCGCGGCCAGCGGTGATCGAGCAGTCCGTTGAGGGCGAGGTTGGGCGGGATGAACACGACGTCCTTGCCGTGGCAGTGACCCACTTTCGAACCGATGTGCCTTGCGACCGCGAGCGCATCCATGCCCATCCAGAAGAAATGGCTGGGATCCAGGTTGGCGGCCAGTGACTCGCCCAGTGCGGCCAGGTGGTCGAAGGTCTCCACGTTGTAGACGACCGTGCCCGGATGCAGCTCGAGACAGACCCGGAGCTCCGGATGCTCTCGTTTCGCAAACTCGGCGATGGCCGCCCAGAAAGGAGCCACACGCTCGTTCCACTGCGACTCGTGAACGCCCTCGAGGTAGGGCAGCCAGCCCCCACCAGCGAAGTGCGGCGTGCGGTCGCCGGGCCTTCCGGCCGGGCAGCCCGCCAGAGCCACCACGCGATCGACGCCGAGCTCGGCCGCCAGGCGGATGGTGTCCTTGAGGTCGGCCGCGTGCTTGGCTCCCACGTCGGGATCAGGGTGAAGCGGGTTGCCCCACACGTTCAGAGCTCCGATCCGGAGTCCACGGCGGGTGACCTCGTGGTGCCATTCACGCCGCTCGCCCGCATCCCGGAGCAGGACCGCCATCTCGCAGTGGCCGGTCGGCGCGTACCCCCCGGTCCCGATCTCCAGGTCGGTGATCGCGGGCGCGCGTGCGACGAC
Source organism: Candidatus Dormiibacterota bacterium (assembly GCA_036783075.1). Taxonomy (GTDB): domain Bacteria; phylum Chloroflexota; class Dormibacteria; order Dormibacterales; family Dormibacteraceae; genus Palsa-870. The sequence goes on from DAIPXW010000161.1 coordinate 4,138, forward strand.
CCAGTCCATCACGTCGACGAGCGGCCTGTCCACGAACGCCTCGGTGACGAGGCCGATGCGGACGGCCGGCCGGTCCTGGCGTTGCCCCTGGTCAAGCGCGGTCACGGCAAGGAGTCATTGTGGATCGTTCCAAGCCCATGCGCCAGCGCAGCCTGATCCGCCTTATGTTTAGCGACCATCGATGAGTGACCTCGCCGTCGCGGACGCCGGTTCCCTCACGGCTCGCTATGGTGCGTGCCGGCCCGCAGCCGTGTCCTGGAGCCCGGCCGCCACATGACCACCGCTCGCCTCACCACCGCCCAGGCCCTGGTGCGCTTCATGGCCGCGCAGCACTCAGAACGCGACGGCGTGCAGCATCGATTGTTCGAAGGCTGCTTCGGCATCTTCGGCCACGGCAACCTGACGGGGGTCGGACAGGCGCTGTCCGAGCACCCCGAGCTGATCACCTACTACCAGGCGCGCAACGAACAGGCCATGGTGCACACGGCTTCGGCGTTCGCGCGCATGCGCAACCGGCTGGCGACTCTCGCTTGCACCACATCGATCGGGCCCGGCGCGACCAACATGCTCACCGGCGCCGCGGCCGCGACCGTCAACCGCCTGCCGGTCCTGCTGCTGCCGGGTGATGCGTTCGCCTCGCGGCGTCCCGACCCGGTGCTGCAGCAGCTCGAAGTGCCGTCCCGCGGCGAGATGACCGTCAACGATTGCTTTCAGCCGGTGTGCAAGTACTGGGACCGCATCTCGCGGCCGGAACAGCTCGTGCCGGCGGCACTCGCGGCCATGCGCGTGCTGACCAACCAGGCTGAGACCGGAGCTGTGATGCTTTCCCTCCCGCAGGACGTGCAGGTCGAGGCGTATGACTATCCGGTCGAGTTTCTGGCCCGCCGCGTCTGGATCATCGAACGCCCGACCCCGCCCGCCCGCGCGCTCGACGAAGCCGTTGTCCTCATCCGTAACGCAAAGCGACCGATGATCGTCGCTGGTGGAGGCGTCATCTACTCGGAGGCGACCACGGCGCTCCGGGAGCTGGTCCGGCGCACCGGCATCCCCGTCGCCGAGACGCAGGCCGGCAAGGGTTCGATGCCGTTCGACCAACCTGGCGCGCTGGGCGCGATCGGCGCCACCGGAACCCTGGCCGCCAACCGGACGGCCGCCGGCGCCGACGTCGTCATCGGCATCGGCACCCGCTTCAGCGATTTCACCACGGCGTCGAAGTCCGCTTTCCAGGACGAGGGCGTGCGCTTCATCAACGTCAACATCGCGGACGCGGACGCGCACAAGCTCGCGGGCCTTGCGCTCGTAGGCGATGCGCGGGCCACCCTCGAATCTCTGGGCGAGCGACTCGCGGGCTGGGCGGTCGAGGCCGGGTACCGGCGACGGTGTGAGCAGCTGCAGGCGGACTGGGATGCAGAGGTGACCCGCCTTTATCACCTCGACCATGGACCGCTGCCCGCGCAATCCGAAGTCATCGGCGCGG
>DAIPXW010000162.1:0-5614 GCA_036783075.1 Candidatus Dormiibacterota bacterium
GGCCGGCCAGCGTCGATAGCGGGCTGGCAAGGAGCGGCCACCCGCCCGCGGGGGAGTACGTCCCGTCGGCCGCCTGCTCGTAGGTGGCTTTCAGGTGTCCGCGCGCGATGTGCGCCACCGCGTCGACAAACCGGTCGACCTCTTCTGCGGTGTTGTATGGAGCCAGGCTTGCGCGCACCGCGCCAGGCAGGGCCTTCCGATGGCCGGCCGTCACCTCTGTTTCCACCGCCTGCACCGTGACCTTGTTCATGTGGAGAAGGTGGAAGACGTAAGGGTTCGCACAGAAGCAGCCGTTGCGCACGGCGATGCCCCATTCGTGGCTCAAGGCAGCCGCGACCAGGCCGTGGTGGAGTCCCTCGACCACGAAGCTCGCCAGCCCGAGCCTGGCGCCTCGGCTGCCCGAGCCGGCCCCGAGCACGCCGACGCCCGGGATGGCGCTCAAGCGCGATAGGAGCAGCGACCCCAGCTCAACCTCGTGGCGCAGCATCTCGTCGAAGCCAAGCTCGAGCAACGTCTCGATCGCCACACCGAGGGCGACTGACCCGATGACGTTGGGTGACCCGGCCTCTTCGCGGTCTGGAAGATCGGCCCATACGGTGTCGTCCCAGGTCACGATGCTGATCGCGCCGCCGCCCATCACCTCCGGCGTGCCGGAGAAGAAGTCGCGCGGTGCAACCAGCACTCCGGCGCCGTAGGGGGCGTACATCTTGTGCCCGGACAGGGACACGAAATCCAGGTGGCCGGGATCGCCTTCCGGCCGGACGTCGATGCGGTGATGGGGCGCCAGCTGCGCGGCGTCGACCGAGATGCGAGCGCCGTGGCGGTGGGCCACCTCGGCGACTTCGTGGATGGGCGAGACGAACCCGGTCACGTTGGATGCGCCGCAGATGGCCACGAGCCCGATCCGTCCTTCGTTGGCGCTCAGCACATGGTCGATCGCGTCGAGGTCGATATGCCCGTCGTCGGACAACCCGACCATGATGTGGCCGCTGCGATGCCGCCACGGCAGAAGGTCGGCATGGTGCTCCATCTCCGTGACCAGAACCTGGCGGCCGTCGAGCCGCGCCTGCTCGGCGGCGATGCGGTTGAGGGCGTCGGTCGTGCCCTTGACGAAGATGACGACCTGCGAGCCGGCGTCGACGTGCAGGAACCGCGCCACGAGCTCGCGCGCCTGCTCGTACGCCTCGGTGGCGAGCCGCGACTTGTATCCCGTTCCACGGTGCACGCTCGAGTAGACGTCGGAGAAGGATGTGACGGCGTCGCGGACCCGCTTCAAGGGTGGCGTGCTGGCGGCGTTGTCGAAGTTGATCCCGGTGACGCTGCCGCCTCCCAGGACCGGCACGGGCAGGTCGACTCCGGCGAAGTGCTCGCGCCAGTGGCCGGAGTGGGGAGATGACACGCTTAGGTCTTAGCCTAGCGCCGAGCCGAACGAATCGGACCGCGGTCACTCCTCTGTATCAGTCACACTACCCCATGGGCATTCCATGGTGTTGTTGACACGAGGTGGAGCTTGAAGAGCGGCCGTAGTTTGAGGGACGTGCGAGCGGCGACCGGCGAAGCGGACTCGAGCCTCGCCGCGCGCGAGCTCAGCTTCTTGGTGAGGCTCGCCCAGGCCGCGGCGTCGACCCAGATGCCGGACGAGCTGCTCGAGCTCATCATCCGTGAGGCGACCTCGGCGACGGGCACCGATGTCTGCTCCCTGTACCTGCTCACCTCGCCAGGCCGTGAGCTGCTGCTGACGGCTACGAACGGCCTGAACGAGAACATGGTCGGCAAGGTCGTGATGCCGGTCGGCGAAGGGATCACCGGCTGGGTGGCCGAGACGCGCCGGCCCGCGGTGGTGCCCGACGTGAGCAAAGAGCCGCACTGGAAGTGGGTGCCGGGCCTGGACGAGGACCGCTTTCACTCGATGCTGTCTGTTCCCATCGAGTCTGGTCCACGACTGGTCGGCGTGCTCAACGTGCAGAGCGCTCAGCGGCGCGATTTCGACTCCGCTGACATCGACTTCCTGCGCGCGATTGCCGGCCAGGTGGCGGGGATCCTGGAGCGAAGCGAGCTCCAGCGGAGGACCGAGGTCCAGCTCGCCGAGATCCAGCTGTCGCACGACATCCACGAGCGGTTCACGAAGCTTTCGCTGGAGGGCGCCGGCATTCGATCGATTCTGGACGTCGTCGGGTCACTTGCCGGCGGGCGCGCGGCGCTGTACTCGGCGGACGGATACCGCGTCCGCGGCGCCGGCGAGTCGTCCGACGGCATGCCGCAGCGCATGCACGTACCGAGCCCTCTCGGTCAGCCAGGCGCGCGCGAGGTGAGGATCAACGCCGGACGCCCGGCGCGCGCGCTCGACGTGGTCCCGGTGCGGGCGGGCTCGGACGTGCTCGGCATGCTCGCGGTGAGCGTCGACGAGCAGACCGTCGACTCATCGGGGAGGAGAAGGGCCTTGGAACATGGTTCGACGGTCCTGGCCCTCGAGCTATCCAAGGAGCGGGCGGCGGCCGAGGTCGAGCGCCGTCTGCGCGGCGACCTCGTGGAGGAATTGCTCGCCGGCGGCCTCGACGCCGACGAGGCGGAGGGCGTCGCGCGCCAGGCCGAGCGCCTGGGCCACCGGCTTCCCCAGCGCGGGTGGGTGGTCGTGCTCGAGCCCGATGACGATGCCACGGAGGCTGCGCTGGGGTCCCGCGGCCAGCAGGACCGCCTCGATGACGCATTGAGCGGCGTCATCCGCTCGCGCTTGCCTGGCGCGCTGACGCTCGTCAGATCCGCATCAGCGGTCTTTTTGGTCCCGGACGAGCTTGGCCCGGACCTGGCGACTGTCGAGAAGCTGGCCGCCCAGGTGCTGGCCGCCGCAGCGCCCGCGATGAAGCCGGGGACGGCGTCGGTCGGCATCGGCAACCTCGCCAACGGTGTGAGCGAGCTCGCCCGCTCGCACGTCGAAGCGAGGCAGGCGCTGCGGCTGACGCGCCGGGCGGGAGGACGGGGCCGTGTCGCGTCGTACCGCTCCCTGGGCGCGTTCCGGCTGCTGCTCGAGGTGCAGAGCCCGGACGCCCTGCGGCGCTTTGTCGAGGAGCTCCTCGGCACGTTGCTGCAGTACGCACAGTCGCGCGACACGCCGCTGCTCGAGACCCTGGAGGCGCTGTCGGCGGCCAGGTGGGTGAGGAGGGCGGCGGCGCGGAACCTCGGCATCCACATCAACTCGATGAGCTACCGAGTCGAGCGTATCGAGGCCCTCACCGGGCTTCAGCTGGACGACCCGGAAACCAGGGTCGCGATCTCCATCGCCCTGCGCGCCCGCGCCATGCTAGGGATGTAACTTCCTTCTACTGTTTTCGTCGCGCGGTCTCCGATTCTGGGCCGCTACCGCAGGCGAGCTCTAGGCGGAGTCACCTCGTGGCTTTCGCGCCCACCGACGACCGACTGCCGGAGGTTGATCGGACGCGTTGACTGCCGCCATCGACCGCCGGAGCTTCTCGAGCAGCGCGGTGAGGTCGCGCACCTCGTCGGCCTTCCAATCGTGTACGAACGAGGCGAAGCGGTCCAAGCCCACTTGCGTCAGGCGATGTAGCTCCTTGGATCCGGCTGGGGTGAGCGATATCAAGCAGGAGCGCCCGTCGGCGGGGTTGGCCGTCACCTGAAGGTATCCCGCGTCCTCCATCTCACGAACCTGGCGGGTGACCAGCGACTTGTGGACGCGCTGGCGCGCCGCGATCTCGGACGGGCGAATTGGCCGGTCGGCGGGTACGACTTGAAGAAGCGTGAGCGCGCTGGCGGATTTCCTTTCACGCTTCGCCCGCTCGATGCCGTCGTTAACGGTGAACAACGCAGTGACCAGCGCGCGGACGTCATCCCCGATTGGAGCCATAGGAGAAGTGTACAACTTAGTTGCTATACTCAATCAAGTGCTTCAAGAAACTGCCCTCGCTCACGCACGTAGAGGTCATGGCGCGGCCTGGGGCGTGGTCGGGGTCATGGGTCAGGTCGTCTTCACCGCGGGGTGGGTGATCGCTGCGCTATGGCAAGGCCCGAAGTACAGCGCCATCAAAGACACCATCAGCGACCTGCAGGCGAGCACCGCTCCACATGTCTGGTTTCCGATCGCCTCGTTCGCGCTCGCGGGAATTGCGACGTTCGCCTTTTCGGTATTCGGGCTGCGTCCCTCACTCGCCGGAGCGGGTAAGAGGGCGAGCTATGCGCCTTGGATGCTGGCGTGCTCAGCATTGGCACTGGGAAACTCGTTCCCGCTGATTCCGTGCCGGCTCTCTGACCCTGGATGTACGGCCTCGTTTCAGTTGAACAGTCCGGGCGGAATGACCGACGCCATCGTCAGCGGACTGGCGTTCTTTGTGCTGGTCGTCACGCCGTTTCCGATGTGGCGCCGGCTGGCCAGTCTTCCCGGGTGGCAACGTCTACGGCCGCTTCTTCTCGCGGCGGCTGTCATCGGGCCAATTTGGTACGTGCTCCTGGCCGTGTCGTCGGGCGAAGCCTCGATGCCCGCTCTCGGGCTGATTGAACGCGCTTTGGCGACAACCTGCGCCGTATGGATCAGCGCGCTCGCGGTCAACTTGATCGTCGTCTCTCGGCCCGAGCTCTACAAAAGCCCGATCGACGGCTAGTCGACGGTCTGTTGGGTGCTCGGCTCCGGTGCAGGTCGGCAGGAACCCGCGCCACCAAGAAAAAAGGGCCCCGTCGCGTTACCGGGGCCCTTCGGAGTCTTGGTCGGTCGTTTAGACGTCGCTGTAGAGCATGAACTCCCATGGGTGAGGCCTCAGCGCGACCTGGTCGACCTCTTTCTTGCGCTTGTACTCGATCCACGTGTCGATGACGTCCTTGGTGAAGACGCCGCCTTCGAGCAGGAACGCGTGGTCCTGCTCCAGCGCGTCGAGCGACTCGGCCAGCGAGCCGGGCACCTTCTTGATCTTCGCCTTCTCCTCGCCCTCGAGCTCGTAGATGTCCTTGTCGATCGGCTCGGGAGGCATGATCCTGTGCTTGATCCCATCGAGTCCGGCCATCAGGCAGGCCGAGAACGCGAGGTAGGGGTTGGCGGCGGGGTCGGGGGAGCGGAACTCGACGCGCTTGGTCTTAGGGTTGGTCGAGTACATCGGGATGCGGACGCAGGCGGAGCGGTTGCGCTTCGAGTAGACGAGGTTGATGGGGGCCTCGTACCCGGGCACCAGGCGGCGGTAAGAGTTGGTCGTCGGCGCGCAGATCGCGAGCAGCGCCGGCGCGTGCTTTAGGAGGCCGCCGATGTAGTGGACGGCCATCTCGCTGAGGCCGGCGTAACCCTTGGCGTCCGCGAACAGGTTCTGCCCGTCCTTCCAGAGGCTCTGGTGGACGTGCATGCCGGACCCGTTGTCCTGGAACAGTGGCTTCGGCATGAAGGTCACGACGTAGCCGTGCTGCGCGGCGATGTTCTTGATGACGTACTTGAAGACCATCATCTTGTCGCCCATCGTCGTCAGCGTGTCGAATCTCATGTCGATCTCGGCCTGGCCGGCGGTCCCGACCTCGTGGTGCTGGACCTCGACCCGAACGCCCGCCTCCAGCAGCTTGAGCATGATCTCCGAGCGCAGGTCCTGGAACTTGTCCGTCGGCGGCACCGGGAAGTAGCCCTCTTTGT
>DAIPXW010000163.1:0-5614 GCA_036783075.1 Candidatus Dormiibacterota bacterium
ACCCGCGGCGCGTATTGGGTGCCGTCGAAAGCGTCGGTGACGACCTGCCCGCGGTTATAGACGGTCGCCGCAGCCCACGAGCCACCGATGGTGATGGCGCGCTTCGCGGTGAAGTCGCTGCCGCCGAACGAGACGTCGTCGCCAAGGCTGTAGTTGCTCACGGATGCCCAGGCGGGCGCATTCGACGTGCCGGCGACGTTCAGGTGGGGCGCGAGCGACACATCGGGGTTGTCGCCCTGCGGGGCGTACTGCTTGCCGTCGCCCAAGTCGGTCACGACCTGGCCGCGGACGTAAGGGGTCGCAACCAGCCACGTGCCGCCGATCGTGATTGCGCGCCGCGCCTGGTACTGGTGGCTGTTGTAGGTCACCAGGTCGTTCTGGTTGTAGGGGCTGACGTTCGACCACGCGGGAGCGGCCGGGGCCGAGGTGCCGTTCAGGACGCTGCCATAACCGGGCCCGGTGCTGGTGTCGTGTCCGGACGCCGCCGTGTCGGCGCTGCCCTGCGCGCTGCTTCCACCCTTGGTGGCGATCTGCCACTGGGCGAGGTTCGCGTGCGGCTGCGTCGAGGTGTTGGGGTTGTCGGTCGTGGCGCCGTAGTACTTGGTGTCGGTCGGGTCCTGGACGATGTCGCCCTTCTTGTAGGAGGTGCCGGAAATCCACGTGCCCCTGTCTGTTGTGGCGGCGAGGGCATTGGTGTCCCCCTCCCAGTCGGTGGCGTCGAGACGAGGCGCGGTGGTGCTCGGAGTGAGGTCGCTCTTGGCCGCGTAGCGCTTGTGGTCGACGGGGTCGGCTACGACGTCGCCCTTGTTGTAGTTGGTGCCGGAGACCCAGGTGCCCTTGTCGGGACCGCCCGCGCCGTCGTTGTAGGTCGTCGTCGGCTCTGTGCCGACGGTCCAGACGGACACCGAGCCCGCGACGCCTACGAAGCCACCGCCGATGCTCAGCGCGTAGGTCTGGACCTGCTTGCGCGAGACCGCGTTGACCTCGACATCCAGGGTGGCGCTGACGCTTGTGCCGGCGTCGAGGAATGACTGCACGCTCGAATCCGCGGTGCCGATGTCAACGCCTCCAGCGACCCCGACGAAGCCTCCGGCCGCGCCTCCGGCGACCGTGAGCGACTTGAAGAAGTCGACCGCCGAGACGTTCACGGACTGGCTTCCGCTCGCCCCGCCCTTCTGGTTGACGAGAGCGAACATGCCGACGAACGCCATCGTCAAGACGTTGATCAGGGTCACACCGACACCACCGGCGACCCCGACGAACCCGGCGCCGACACTGGCCGCGAGCCCGAAGATGTCTTCGCTCGAAGCGCTCTGGACTGCAACGCCCTGGATTGGCTTGGTGCTGAAGCCGAGATCGCCGCCCGAGTCGTAGCCTCCGCCGTAAACGGTCATCGTGTCGCCGCCGTTGGCCAGGGCGTCGACCACGGCGCCAGGCCCGATGAAAGACTTGGTCTTCTTGGTGACCAGCGCGACACCGACCGCGACGCCGACGCCGACGTAGCCGCCCGCGAGGCTGGCCGTGATCTGGACCAGCTTCGTCTCGTCACGCGCTGAGACCAGGACGTTGTTCCCGGCGAACAGCGTCGTCGGGCTCAGCGAGTTCGCGGCGCTGTGGGCGCAGCCCAGTCCGTCGTTCATCCAGTTGCCGACGCAGGCGATGGTGTTGGTGTTGAGGATCGTCACCGTGAGGGTGCCGGCGACACCGACCTCGCCGCCGCTGGCCCCCGCCACCACGGAAACGATGGTTTCCTTGCCGGTCGCCGAGACGGCGATGTCGTCTGCGGCGTTCACCTGCGCGGCATCGTCGATGTATGCGTCGGTGTTGATGGTCACGAGGTGCACCCCGACGCCCACTCCGACCCCGACGGTGCCCGCGATCGCCAGCGTGGCCGCGATCCCGAGCTCATGGAACTGGTTGGCGGCGGCAACCCGGACCGACTGGTGCGGGTCGGGCGAGGCGACGTTGCTCGCGCAGGTGAGGCCGCAGTTGATCTGCGCGGACTTGCCGATGTAGGCGGAGGTGTTCACGTTGACCACGTCGACGACACCCGAGAGGTTGACGGCGGCCGTGCCCGAGAAGCCCGCCGAGACGCCGACACCCGCGATGTCATCGCTGTTCGTCGCGGTCACGGCGACACCCTGCGCGGTGTCGGTCGTGGCCGTGATCGTGCGCGGCCCCGTCTGGCTGCCGTCACCCGTCGGCGCCTGGCCGTCGGCGACGATGCTGTGCGACCGGCCCGCGTTCGAGCCCGGGTCGGTGATGTGGATCACCGGACCGCCTGGCTTGGCCGACAGCTGGAGCGTGGTCGGGTTGCCCACGACGACGTTGGCGGCGTAGTACGTCCCACCGTCGACCAGGCCGCCGATCGGGATGCCGCCGCCCGAGCTGTACACGACCTTGTCGCCGTTCGCGACGCTGAGCGTGTACGGCAGCGTGATCGTCCAGGTCGCGTAGTTGACGTCCGTCGAGTGCGGGTTGAACCGCGGCGACTGGTCCTCGCGCACGCCCGCCTTGTCGGTCGGGACGATGCGGTGGGACTCGCCGTGGATGACCGGCGCCGTGAGGAAGCAGGCTACGACCGAGCAGTCGGTGATCGTGCCGCCGCTCGTCGTGCCGCCCGCGTTCGGCTTGAGCTCGATGTCGGTCGGCGAGACGACGTGCACGTAATAGACCTGGTTCGGGCTCGTCTCGATGCTGTTGAGCCCTCCGATGCTGTCCGAGCCGGTCAGGCCACCGCTGTCGTAGATGACCCGCTCGTCTTCGGAGAGGCTGTGGTTGAAGGGCAGGTGGAGCACCTGGTTGCTGCCGCCAGTGATCACACCCGCGGCGGACGGGTCGAAGTGCGTGTCCACGGGCTGCACGGTGATCTGGCCCGTGTCGGCGCTCACGCCAGAGGCGCCGGCGGCGTTCACCCTCGCGTGGTCGGCGATGTAAGCGTGGGTCTCCTTCGTAACCACCGGCACCGCCGCGGCCGCGCCGACGGCCGCCGTGCCGGACGCCGAGATGTTGCCGCCGATCACGTTCATCGACAGAGCCTCGTCGGCCGACACCCCCACGCTGCCCCCGGCGTTGACGCTCGCGCCATCGGTGGTCAGCGGGCCGCCGTCGATGAATCCTTTAGTGGTGATGTTGAAGACCGAGACGCCGACGTTCACGTTCACCGCCGCGTCACCCGCGAAGCCCGCGCCGACCGAGATCGAGGTCAGGCTTTCGCTCGAGGTCGCGGTGACGGTGACGTTGCCGGTGGCGCTCACCTGCGCGAGGTTGGCGATGTACGCCCACGTGTCCTTGGTGACGATCTCGACGTCGATGCCGGCGCCGACGCCGGCGGTTCCGCCGATCGCCACAGCACCCGCGATGCTGAGGATCGAGGTGGTGTCCGTCGCCTTCACCGCCGCCCCTGCGTTCAAGCCGCCCACGACCGCGTTTGGATCGATGTGCGCCTTGGTCTTGTCCGTCAGGAGGTCGACGATCACCGAGCCGGCGACGCCCGCGTCGCTGCCGCCGGCGCCGCTGACGGCGATCATCAGCATGTCCTCGGCCTGGGTCGCGGTGACGCTCAGCCCGGTGCTTCCGTCAGCTTCGACGATCGCGCCCTGGTGCACGGCGGCGTCCACGACGCCGTTCCGAACGACTATGACGACGGCCGCCCCGACGCCGGCGCTGCCACCGCCGATGGCGATGTTGCCCGAGGCCAGGTTCAGCTTGCTGGCCGCGTCGCCGGCGGTTACATCGAGCTTGCCGCCGGCATGGACGCTGGCGTAGTCGTCGATGTACGCGCTCGTCGAGTGGGTGCCGTCTGCGTTGATCACGACGACCAGGATCGATCCGGCGACTCCTGCGCTCTCGGACGCTCCGCCGCCCACCGCCAGCTCGAAGAGGTCCTCGCTCGACGTCGCCTGGACGGCCATGTCGCCGCCCGCCGACACCTTCGCGTACTTGCCGATGTATGCGTTGGTGTCCTTGTTGATCACCTCGACGATGATCGAAACGGCGACGCCCGCGCTGCCCTCGCTGAGCGCCAGAGCGCCTGAGACGTTCACGATCTTGGTGTCGTCTTCCGCGTTGATCTCAATCGTCTGCGCGCTGCCTCCGGGCGGGGTGGTCTGGTTGATGAGCGCGCCGGCGTTGACGAAGGCCTGTGTGGTGAGGTTGAGGACGTCCACGATCACCGATCCGGTCACCGCCGCGTCGCCGCCACCGGCGCTGCCGCCGACCGCGACCGAGGTCACCGCAGGCAGCGTCACCTTGCCCTTGAGCGGCTCGGGCAGCTCGGGCGAGATGGGGTTGAGCGTCGCCTTGGATTTGACCGAGAGGGCCTTCGCGGCGTCGACACAGGTCGTGCCCAGAGTGCACGCGCTGCCGCCGGAGGTGTCCGAGTCGATGTAAGCCTGGGTCTGGGTCGAGAGGATGTTCACCGAGACGGCGCCACCGACGGCGGAGCCGCTTGTCGAGAGCGCCCCTGAGATCGCCAGGTTCTGGAGACCCATGAAGTTGGTCGCGTTGACGTCGAGCGCGTCGCTGGAGGTGACCCGCGCGCCCTTTGCGATCACGGCCGTGGTGTTGAAGTTGAGGACCTGGATGCCGGCCGAGGCCGCGATGCTGGCGTCGGACTTGCCGCCCGCCACCGCGAAGGCCCAGACGATGAAGTCGCTCTCCTTACCGCTCGGCGTGATCGCTTCGACGGTGATCGGGCCGCCGGTCACCTGCGAACCGGCGCTGATCGTCGCCAGGTTGTTGATGGTCTCGACGTTCAAGCCCACGCCGGCGCCGATCGCGACGTCCGATTCGAGGTTGGTGCTGAGGCCGATCGCCTTGGCGTTCGCGCCGATGGTGTTCTCGCTGCTCACTTTCACGGCCCCGGTCGCCGTGACGACCGGCTTGTTCGTGCCGTCGCCGATCTCGGAGGTGGTCGTGTGGCGAGCCCAGTTCAGCGCAACCGCCGCCGCGATGTTGACGCCACCGCTGTCCTCGCCGGAGTTGCTGCTCGACTGGCTGTTCGCCGAGTCGGTCGAGTCCTTGCCTTTGGGCAGGCTTCCGTCGGTCTTGCCGCTCGTGTCCGGGTTGTTGTTGACCTGGTCTTTCGACTGGCTGTCCGAGCTCTTGCCGCTGTCGCTCTCGCCCTTCGAGCTGGCCTCCGCCTTGGCTTCGGACGACGCCTCGGTCGCGGCGCTCAAGGTCACCGAGGCCGCGGTCAGGCTGCGCTCGATGTCTGCGATCACGCTCGTCTCGACCACGTTGATGGAGACCGCGGCGCCTATCGCGACGTCGTTGCCGCCCGCGGAGCCGTTCGAGTCGGTGCTCGATCCGAGGTCTTCGTGCGCGCTGATCGAGGCGTCGCCGGAGACCGCCAGCAGGGCCCCCGTGCCGAGGTGGGCCGAGACCTTGTCGCTGATGATGGCAAGCGAGAGCGACGGGCTGATCGCAACGCCGCCCTCTGAGCCTGCTTTGTCCTCGGTGCTGACGTCGTGGTGGTAGTCGGCCGAGAGGGTGAGTTTCGCGCCGCCTGAGAACGTCGCCCCGTCCTCGATCGCGGCGCGGACGATGTTGTCGTTCAGGACCTGGATGGCGGCGGAGGCGCCGATGCCCACCTTGCCGCTCTTGGCGTCGG
>DAIPXW010000164.1:0-5588 GCA_036783075.1 Candidatus Dormiibacterota bacterium
CGGGGGCGGGCGAACTCGGTGGTGGCGCTCGCTCCCGCGGGCGGCTGGCCGCGCCTTGCCAGCCAGCTGTCGACGCTGGCCGGCCGCGCCCACAAAGCGCGACACTAAGGGCCATGTTGAAAGTCATCGTCGAGGTGCTGATGGCGATCTTCCTGCATCCGGTCGCGTTCGTGCTCTGCGTGATCAACATCGTGAATCGCCAGGACATGGGCGGCGGCTGGAAGGTGCTGTGGATCATCATCACGTTCTTCTGGGGCATCGGTCCGATCCTTTACCTCCTGCTGGGCGGCGGCACGTTCTGGTAGCGCCCTGATCCGATGAGGGACCGCGCGGCGACCCGATCTCTCGTGCTCGGGTTGCTCGCGCTCCCCTTCGGGGTCATCGCCCCGTTCGCGGTCTGGAGCGCGGCCGGATCGCTGCGCCGGATCAGGGCCTCTGATGGCGGGCTCCGAGGCGCGGGCTCGGCCACAGCAGGTCTTGCCGGCGGCCTGCTCGGGCTCCTGGTGATCGTGGTCGGGATCGCGTACTGGGTCCTCAGCACGTGATCAAGCGATCCCTCCTCGCGTTGCTGGTCGTCATCGTGTCGGCGCTCACCTATCCGGGCGCGGTGATCACGTCGATGATCGTCGCGCTGACGCCGGCTCCGGCGGCGTCCAGCGCGCCTGCCGGCTCGCTGCCGTGGCTCCACGTCGAGCACCCCAAGGGCGGGCTCCCATTCATCGCGGACGACCAGGGCCGCATGGTGCTGCTGCACGGCGCCATCGCCCAGGGGCTGATCGACTTCTACTCGAGCGCGGACCCGTCGGTCACCCGGCCCGCCCCCTTCTACCCGATCGAGCCGGCGGCCTACGACGGCAGGTGTCCCGCCAACTCCCCGGACATGCCGACGCCTCCCCTCTGCGCGAGCGATGTCGCACAAATGGCCTCGTTCGGGTTCAACTCTCTGCGCCTGCCGCTGTCGTGGAGTCTGATCGAGCCGGAGCGTGGAAGGTTCGATCAGACCTATCTCGACCGCATCGCCCAGGTCGTGGGCTGGGCTCGGGACGCAGGAATGTACGTGATCCTCGACATGCACCAGAACGCCTACTCGCGCTTCGTCGGGCGCGTCGACCCGGTCCCTCTGCCTGGAGGACAGGTGGCGAACCTGCGCTACTACACGGGTGCTCCGGCGTGGGCGACCGTGACCGACGGGTTCCCTTCAGAAACCTACGGCGGCCAGCGCGAGCTGAACCCCGCCGTGCTGGAGGCAAACACAAACTTCTGGTACGACCGCGACGGAATCCAGGACGAGTACATCGCGGCGATCGCATTTCTTGCCGGCCGCTTCAAGAACGACAGCACGGTCGCCGGCTACAGCGTCTTCAACGAGCCGCTGCCCGGCTGGAACCTGCCGCCCGGTTTCGAGGACCTGCTCCTTTTTCCTTTCTACAGGAGGGTCGTGGACGCCATCACCGGCGTGCGCGACGGGCTGCCGTGCTGGACCGGCTTCTACATGCCCTCCTTCTGCGGTTACCGAGACCTCGGCGTCCACGACCTTCATCACCTCTTCTTTCTCGAGGCGGGATTGCTACGCGAGGTCACTGATTTCCCAACACACCTGAGCATGCCGGTGAGCTCCTATCCCAACCTTGTTCTGTCCCTCCACGCGTACACGCACCAGTACACTTTCGATCACTTCCTCAGGCAGACGCCCGACAAGGCGACATACCCGTGGGGCGGGTACGACCAGAGCTACGCGCTCGGTGAGCACGAGGCGAGGGCGATGAGTGCGGCGTTGTTCATCTCCGAGTTCGGCTTCGACCCGAAGTGGGACTCTGTGGTCACCGCGAGTCAGCTTCTGGAGATGGAGAAGCACCGCGTGGGTTTCGCCTTCTGGACCTGGAAGGAGAATGGAAGCGGAGGCACCTGGGGGATGTTCGACCCGCCCGCGTCGTCCACGCAGGGGACCTCGAGCGGCTGCATCCGCCCGGCTCGCGAGCGACTGCTGGCCCGTGTCTATCCCCAGGCGTCGAGCGATCCAGGTCTCACCTATCACTACGACCCTGCCACCGGCGCATTCTCGTTGTCGGGAACCGGGCGTCCTGGCGACCCTCCGACCGTCGTGTACATCCCGGCGGAGGTCACGGGCGCGGTGGGTGTTTCCGGCGCCGCCCAGTCGTTGACGGACACGGACCCGAGCGGGAGCCGGCGCGTCTCGGCTACGCCATCGGGAGGCGCTTTCTCGATCGTCGTGACCCCCGCGGCCCTGAGCCTCGTTGGTTGCGTATAGGACATAAGTCCCAGGGGCGGCGACAAGAGGTAGGTAACTGACCAGATCCAAGGCTTTTATTCAGCGGTCGCTCAGCCTGGCTTGGGCTAATCTGGACGTGGAAAGGGTGGGAATCCGACCAGTCAGCGCTGCCCGCGAACGCCCGCAGTCCAACGGCGCGGTCCCCGCGACGAACGGCAACGGCGCGCACGCGAAGAACAACGGGGCGAGCTCCGCTCGGCCTTCGACCAACGGCGCCGCGGTCGCGCCGCCGGTGGTCCGGCTGACGCGCGTCTCGAAATCGTTCGGCCGAACCTCCGTGCTCAAGGACATCAACTTCACAGTCGCTCCTGGAGAGCTCGTCGAGGTCACGGGGCCCAGCGGATCGGGAAAGACGACCCTGCTCCGCCTCGTCCACGGGCAGCTGCGCCCGAGCGGAGGCGAGGTCCTCGTCCAGGGCAGCGGCCTGCACCGGTGGTGGCGGCGGGGGCTGGGCCGCGTCCGCCGCGACGTGGCATTCATCTTCCAGGAGCACCGCCTTCTGCCCCGCCTGACGGCCCTCGAGAACCTGATGCTCGCGCTCCAGGTCGTCGACCCCCAGCTGCCCATGCGCACCATCCGGCGACGAGCTCTCGAGGCGCTGGATTCGCTCGGCCTGCTGCACAAGCGCAAAGCGTTTCCCCAACAGCTCTCCGCCGGCGAGCGCCAGCGGGTGGCCGTGGCACGAGCTCTTGTGGTCCGACCTCGGGTGATCCTGGCCGACGAGCCGCTCGCGGCGGTCGACGACGAGAACGCGCGCGTCGTCATGAGCCTGCTCGAGGAGGCTGCCGCAAGGGGCACGACCGTCATCGTCGCCACCCACAAGCACACGTTTCCTTCCAGCCGCGTGCTGCGTCTTCCGACCGGGAAGGTATGGCTGAACGGTTCGGTCAAAGCAGCTTCTAACGGGAAGCACAACGGCAACGGGGCGCGCGTGGCGCCTCCTCTGTGGCGAATCCTCCTCCCCACCCGCGAGCGCCCGGCGCGAAAACCGGTCGCGAAACCCACGTCGACGCCCGCCTGGCGCCGCATGGCGGCATTCATCGCCAACGGGTACCGGCTGGTGGTGATCAGCGGCCTGAGGAGCTGGAGCCGCGACGTCCGCCTGACCGCACCGGCGCTCGGCACGATGGCGCTGCTCCTCTTGCTCTGCGGCACCCTGGCGATGATCGGGATATCGGCCGAGCGTGTCGCCGCCCAGCAGTCTGCCGACGCATCAGTCGTCCGCGTCTACCTTGCCCAGGACGCCACGCCGGACGCGGTGGCCGCGCTCAAGGCCCAGCTGCTCGCGGATCCGAGGGTCGCGTCTGTAACGGAGGTCAGCCCGGAGCAGGCGCTGGCGGAGGCGCAGAGCAGACCGGGCCTCGATAACCTCGCGAGCCTCAGCGACACCAACCCGTTCCCGGCAAGTCTGGACGTCCGCGTCCGCCTCGTGACGAAGGTCGGGGCCGTGGCGGCGTCCGTTTCCAATGACCCGGCCGTCGACCCGGCCTACCCCACGTCCTATGACTCCGGCACCTACGACCGCTTGCGCCGGGTGGCGCTTATCGCCGGCGGAATCGTGGGCGGCGTGCTACTCCTGTTCGGGGTGGTCGCGTACGCCGTGATCGCCAACTCGATGCGCGGGATCGCTGCCGCGCGCCGGGACGAGGTCGCGGTGATCCGGCTGCTTGGCGCTCGCGGCTGGATGCTGCGCGGGCCGTTCGTGGTCGAAGGCCTGGTGATCGGTGCGCTGGCCGGTGCCGTTGCAGCCGCCGCGGTGGCAGGCGCCTTTTTCCTCGTCACACGCTTCGAGTCGGCTACGTTTGCCCAGGTCCTGCCTGGGGTGGGACCCACCGCGGTGCAGTACGTCCTGGCCGCCGTCCTGGCCGCAGGTCTGCTGCTGGGCGCGACCACCGCGATGCTTGGGTTCCGCAAGGTCCACGCGTGAAACGCGCGCTGGGCGCGCTGGCCGTCGTTGCAGCGCTGGCGGCGCTCGGCACGTCCGGCGCCACCGCCTCCTCCCCCGCACCATGCGCATCCCCGTCGAGCGCTTCGGCCGCACGCACGTCGTGCCCCAGCCCCTCTCCCGATCCCACCCAGGCGGCCTACGACCAGCTTCGCGCCAGGCTCGGAGGAGATCTCGCCACGGCGCTCACGACGCAGGAGCATTTGAGCGCCGTGCTGGACCAGTCGGCGGCCAGCGCGCAGATCCTGACCGACCAGATCACACAGGAGGAGACGGTGATCGCCAACCTGGAAGACGCGATCGCCCAGCTCGACTCGCAGATCTCCGACACGCAGGACCGAATCGACGTCGAGAAAGGACAGATCGCGGCCCTCGCCCGCGACCTGTACCGCCAGCCCGACTCCTTCTGGCTGTTGCTCGCGCGGACCGGCAACATCCACGACGCGATCCAAGCCACGGCCGACCTGGTCATCGCCGGCCAGCACGCTCACGACGTGGAGGCGAAGCTCGAGGCGGACCTCGTCAAGCTGCAGGCGGATCGTGACAAGCGCCTCGCCGACCTCGACCGCGAGAACGCGGTCAGAGACCAATTGGTAGCGAACCTGAGCACGATCCAGGACGTGATGTCGCAGCAGACGGACCTGAGCAACCAGATGGCCGACCTGATCGCTCAGATCCAGGACGCGCAGAACGGCCTCCAAAACCAGGCCCCCGACGTTGCCGCGAGCCTCGCGACGCTGATGGAGGCGCAGGAGCAGGACCTGGTCCAGCTTGCGTACCAGCAGGCCTGGAGCCAGGCCCACATCGGGGTCGGCCTGGCACTGGTGACCCACATGCTTCCGACTGGCAGGACGATCGCGGGCCTGAAGCTCCTCTGGCCGATGGTGGGCGGCAGGGTGACGCAGGGATTTGGACCAACCAGCTTCGCTCTAGAGCCCCCTCTCGGCAACTACGCGCACTTCCACACCGGTATCGACATCGCCGCTCCCTTCGGCACCACCGTTACCTCTGCGGCGGCGGGCCTGGTCGTGGCCGTGGGCCACTCCGCGACCGGCTACGGCAACTATGTGATCCTCGCGCACGGCGGCGGGATCATGACCCTGTACGGCCACCTGCTCGAGACCGACGTGAACGTCGGCCAGCTCGTCGCCGCCGGCCAGCGGATCGGCCTCGAGGGCTCCACCGGCTGGTCGACCGGCCCGCACGTGCATTTCGAACTTCGAGTCAACGACGCCGTCGTCGACCCGATGCCATACCTGCCCGCTTCAAGCTGAGACCGCCGCGGCGAGTGGTGCCCCTGTCGACCTTCGGTTGATGTGTCGTGAAGCTAGTTCGGTTGATCTGTCTGACTCC
>DAIPXW010000165.1:0-5546 GCA_036783075.1 Candidatus Dormiibacterota bacterium
GCGGCGCAAGCGATCGTCAGGCCGGCGTCGGAGATCATCGCCGGGGCCGGGATCAAGCCCTCTCAGCGTGCGCCGTGATGTAAAGGCCCGCTGTGTACCGAGCACCGGCCATGCTCGGTAGCATCGGCCCGATGCTGAATCGAAGCCTGTACGACCTTGCCGGGGGCGAAGCCACGTTCCGGCTGCTGGTCGAGCGTTTCTACCTCGGGGTCTCCGAGGACAAGCTGCTGCGCCCGATCTACCCTGGGGACGACCTGTCAGGCGCGACTGAGCGCTTGACGCTCTTCCTCATCCAGTACTGGGGCGGGCCGCCCACGTACAACGAGCAGCGTGGCCATCCGCGCCTGCGGATGCGTCACCAGCCTTTTGCGATCGGCCCGCGCGAGCGGGATGCGTGGCTCCGCCATATGACCGCGGCGGTCGAGTCGCTCGACCTGGCGCCTCCCGTGCGCGGGGCGCTGCTCGACTACTTCGAGACGGCGTCGACCGCGATGATCAACCAGCCGGCTTTCTGACGGGGGAGGCGGCCGCCGCGGCCGCGGCGCCCTTACCGGGCGCGATGAGGTCCGGCTTGACCGCAAACGGTTTTTCGAGCTCGACCGCCGGCGCGTGGCCGGCCGCTTTGGCCCTCCGCAGCGCGGCGCGGAGGCGCGGAATCTCGGCGCGTAGAGGCTGCTCGACCCAGTCGAACGAGATGACGCGCTCGTTTACCTCCCAGAACAGACCGTTCCGCATCGACTCCATCCGGTCGAGCGCGGCGTCGACGAAATCAGGCGGCGCGGCGGCGATGCCGTCGACCAGGGCGCGGGCGACATCCTTCTGGTCGGCGGCCATCGCCCAGAAAGTCAGCTTGGCGACGCCTTTGAACAATCCGTTGAGGCCGATCGGCCTGGCGTTCGGGATCAGCTCGAGCAGGTTGTGCACGAGCAGCAGGGCCAGCTGATGCGTGACCTCCGGGTCGCGCGTGCGCGCCTCGATGGCGAGGTCCGCCACGTCCTCGGCCGCCGCGCCGAAGATCGCTGGCATGCCGGCCTCATCGAAATGCCGGCCGTAGCGTAAAAGGTGCGCCGCCGACTCGACGGACAGGTCGGGCCTCCACTCGAGCGCGCCGATGGCGAAGCGGCGGTACTCGTTCATGATCACCGATGCGAAGGTCGGCGCCGAGCGGTTGATCGCACCACGAAGGTACGTGTTGAAGAAGCGGAGGCTCAGCTCCGCGACCTCCGGATCGCCGGCCTCGATTGCCGCGAGCCCGATGTTCCGCGTGGCCACCGCGATCGAATGGATTGCTTCCTTGCGGTGTACCGGTGTCAGACCCACCATGTCGACGAAGCTCGAAAGGATCGTGTACGTGAACCACGTCCGGGCGCGATTCACCTCCGCGATGATCTGGTCGGACGCGCCGGGCATCTCGGCGTGACCGACCTGGAACCACTCGGGTCGAAACCCTTTCTTCAGGTGGAGGTAGTCGTCGACAAGGAACTGACCAAGCACCTCGATGCTCAGCACGCAAACCGGCATGTCGCCCAGCTGGATCGAGCCGAACGCGATGTCCGTCACCTGTGCCACGGAGGTCATCAACGCGTCGCGGTGGCCGCGGCTGTTGGGGTTGGTCGCTGATCTTCGCAGCTGGCGCCTGGCCTGTCGCATGATGCCCGACACGAGGCTTTCCGCGCGCATGACCTCGAAGATGTAGCCGACGTAGGGCAAGAGGATCGCGAAGTTGACCAGCGCGAGGATCTCGGAAACACCAACGCTCCATATCGGCACGAAGTTGGGCTTCACCTCGGTGCGGACGAGGAACGTGTAAAGGATCGACGCGAGCGCAAAGCTCAGGACCAGTGCGTTCAGAGGGTTGCGGGTAAAGATGCCGATGATGCGCGGCGAGTAGCGCGACGATGTGTTCTGGATGCCGAAGACGACCGCCACGATGACGATGCTCAGCGTCACTCCCTCGGCGCCCCCGACCAGCCCGAGCACGCCGCCTGCGGCCACGGGGTCGGGGGTGAAGAAGTCCCTCAAGGAGCGGAAACGCGTCGCGTCGAGGATGCCGAAGAAGACGAACACCATCATCGCCACGGACACCAGCGCGAGGCCGGACAGCGCTGCTCCAACCCATCCGACGGAGGTGTACCGGTCGGACACCCGCGAGCCGGGCTTGCGCGCTTCCTCAGGCATCGGACGAGCTCAAAACCACGGCATGGCCGATCCTAGGCGATTGGCGCGCTCCTAGCTACATTTGGTGGGTGATTCGCGCCATCGTCTTCGATTTCGACGGTCTCATCCTCGACACGGAAGAGCCCGTGTACCGGTCGTGGCTCGAGGTCTACCAGGCGCATGGGGAAGAGCTTCCGTTCGAGCGCTGGGTCGAGATCGTCGGGTCGACCACCGCCGTGTTTCACCCCCAACATCACCTGGAGGAGAGACTCGGCCGGCCGCTGCCGCAGGAGGTGCTCGACCGCAGGATCGCGAGGCGCACCGAGATGATCATGGCGAACGCGCTGCTGCCCGGGGTCGTGCAGCAGGTCGACGCGGCGCGGGCGATGGGCTTGAAGCTCGGCGTTGCGTCGAGCTCCACCGGCGAATGGGTGACGGGCCACCTGTCCCGACTGGGCATCCTCGACCGCTTCGACTGCGTGCGGTGTCGCGACGACGTCGCGAAGGCCAAACCCGATCCGGACCTCTACATCGCGGTTCTCGAGTGCCTAGGCGTTCTGGCCGAAGAGGCGTTCGCGATCGAGGACTCGCCACACGGCGTCACGGCGGCCAAGGGCGCCGGGCTCCGATGTGTCGCCATCCCCAACACGATCACGGCATCGCTCGACCTGAGCCACGCCGACGTGGTCCTCGGCTCCCTTGCGGACGTCTCGCTGGACGAGCTCATCAGACGCATCGAAGCCGCCTGAGGGGCCGGTCGCGACCCTCTAACCTATCGACGTGCGAATCGGGGTCCTCACAGGCGGAGGTGACGCGCCTGGGCTGAACGCCGCGATCCGGGCTGTGGCCAAGCGCGCCTTTCAGCTCGGCCACCAGGTCAGCGGCGTGCAGAACGGGTGGGCCGGCTGTCTCGAAGAGGGGTTGATCAACGAGCTCACTCCGAAAGACGTGCGGGGCATCCTGCCGATGGGTGGAACGATCCTCGGCACGTCCCGTACCAACCCGCTCAAGGAAAAGGACGGCATCGCCAGGGTCATCGACAGGCTGAACCAGAACGGCATCGAGGCCATCGTGCCGATCGGTGGCGACGACACCCTGAGCGTCGCCGCCGCCCTGCACGAAGCGGGGTTTCGCACGGTCGGCGTCCCGAAGACCATCGACAACGACCTCTCGGTGACCGAGTTCTGCATCGGTTTCGACACCGCCGTCGGCGTCGTGACTGAAGCCCTCGACCGCCTGCACACGACCGCTTCAGCGCACCACCGCGTGATGGTCGTCGAGGTCATGGGTCGCGACGCGGGTTGGGTCGCCCTGATGGGAGGGATCGCCGGCGGCGCGGACCTGATCCTCATCCCGGAGTTCGCCGTCGATCTCGATGACGTCGTCGCCCACCTCTACCGCCGGCGCGGGGACGGCAAGCTCTTCAGCATCATCGTGGTGGCCGAAGGCGCGAGGATTCCGGACCTCGAGAAGGAGGCCGGCGGCCAGGCGGAGAAGGACGCGTTCGGGCACGTGCGCCTGGCCAAGCGAGGCATCGGCGACCTCCTGGCGGGGAGGCTCGAAGAGACGACGGGCTTCGAGACGCGCGTCACGGTGCTCGGACACCTGCAGCGCGGCGGCTCGCCGTCACCCACGGACCGCATCTGGGCGACGCGCCTCGGGGTGGCGGCGGTGGAGCTGATCGTCGAGGGGAAGAGCGGCGTGATCCCGATCCGCCGCAACGGAGAGGTCGAGGTGGTGGCGCTGGCCGACGTGGTGCGGGAGACGCGTCGGGTGCCGCGAGACCTCTACGACCTCAGCCGGGTCTTCGAGTAAGGCCGTCACCCATGCCGCCCCGCAAGAAGAAGATGCTCGAGCTCGCGGGCACGGGCGACGACGGCATGACGGGTCTGCTCGGAGGCGGCCGCGCGCCGAAGGACGACCCGCGCATCGAGGCGTACGGCACGATCGATGAAGCCTCGAGCGCGATCGGCCTGGGGAAGTCGCTCAGCGCGCACGCGCGCGTGCGGGCGATCTGCGAGGAGCTGCAGCGCGGGCTTTACTCCGTCGGCGCCGAGGTCGCGACCAGCCCGGATGCGCGCGCGTCGTTCGCGCGCACCACCAAAGAGGCGGTGGAGCGCCTCGACGGGCTGATCGCGGAGCTGGAGCTGAAGGTCAAGATGCCCGCCGGTTTCATCCTCCCGGGCGCTACGCCGGCATCGGGGGCGCTGGACCTGGCCCGCGCGATCTCGCGTCGCGCGGAACGCCGGTGTGTCGCGCTCGAGCGCGACCACGTGCTGGCGAACCACGAGGTGGCGCGCTGGCTCAACCGCCTGAGCCTGCTCCTGTTCGTCCTCGGCCGCTACGAGGAAGACCTCGCCGGGCGCAAGGCACAGCCGGCCAGATCAGACCGCGGCCGTTCGGGCTAAGCTTCGCGGAGGGTGACTCCGCTCACGTTTCTGGCCGTGGTCGCGGCGGTCCTGCTGGTGCTCTATCTCGGCGCGTCGTACCAGGTCTACCGCCGCGCTTTTACGCCGGACGCGCCAACCTTCCTCGACGATTTCACGTTCACGCCCTTCGAGTTTCAGGCGGACTACGAGGAGGTCGAGCTCGTCACCGCCGACGGCATCAGCTTCGGTGCCTGGCATTTCCGCCAACCGGGCTCGCCGCAGACGGTCATCGTGTCGGGCGGCCACAAAGGCCAGCGCCAGAACTCGCTCGGCATCTCCGCCGCGCTCTGGCGCAAGGGATTCAACGTGGTCCTGTACTCGTATCGCGGCATGCCGGGCAGTGACCGCGCGCCCATCACCTTCGGCATCAAGGAGGTGCTCGAGCTGCAGTCCGCGATCGCGTTCGCGCGCAAGCGCATCGCCAACGCGAGGATCGGCCTGCTGGGCTACTCGATGGGAGCTGTCGTCTCGCTGCTGGGAGCGGCCGGCGAGCCGGGCGTACAGGCGCTGGTCCTCGACAGCCCGTTCAGCGACCTGCGGACGCTTTTGAACGAAAACGTGCATCGCGCGACCAAGCTGCCGGGCGCGCCGTTCGTGTGGCTCGCGGGCGTGATGCTCCGGCTGCGGACCAGCAGCCGGCTGTCCGAGTGCAGCCCTCGCGACGTTCTCAGCTCACTGGAGCCGCGGCCGCTGTTCTTCATCCACGGCGGCGCCGACGAGATCACCTCCGTCAACCACAGCCGGCGGCTTTATGACGCGTATCGCGGCCCGCGCGAGATCTGGATCGTCCAGGGCGCGCCCCACACCGGCGCGTATTTCGCCGACCGCCCCCTGTACGTAGAACGCGTGGCGGGCTTCTTCGCGCGGCACCTGGGACTTGACGTGAGCGGGCATCTCCGCCTGGTAGAGGAAGAAGAAGTCAGCTAGCTGCAACAAATCGCCCGTCAGGCGACAGGTATT
>DAIPXW010000166.1:0-5497 GCA_036783075.1 Candidatus Dormiibacterota bacterium
GGAACCCACTCGGTCCAGGTCCTGCGCACATACGCTCGCCGCCACGGCGGTTATCCGTTCGCTCCGGAAGGTGAGCGCAGCGTCGCCCGAGGATTCCGAAAGGCAATCCGGCGAGCGCGCCGGCTCATCTATCTCGAAGACCAGTTCCTCTGGTCGGTGGACGTGGCGCGAACGTTCGCAGCCGCCCTGAAGGCGAATCCCGACCTTCACCTCATCGCGGTCGTGCCCAGATTCTTCGACCAGGCGGGGACCCTCACCCTGCGCCCGAACCAGGTTGGGCGGGAGCTGGCCGTGCAGGTCTTGCTCGAAGCTGCCGCCGACCGGGTCGCGATCTACGACATCGAGAATCTCGAGGGTGTGCCCGTGTACGTGCACGCCAAGGTCAGCGTCATAGATGACGTCTGGGCGTCGGTCGGGTCCGACAACTTCAACCGGAGATCGTGGAGCCACGACTCCGAGCTGGCCTGTGCCGTCCTTGATTCTGTCCGCGACTCTCGAGAGCCGCTCGACCCGGCAGGCCTCGGCGATGGCGCCCGCACGTTCGCGCGCGACCTGAGGCTGAGCTTGTGGCGGGAGCACCTCGGGCGAGCGGACGGCGACGATCGTGATCTCCTGGACCCGCTGCAGGCCTGGGCCGCTTTCCGGAAGACGGCCGAGGCGCTGGATGGTTGGCACACGAGCGGCCGGCAGGGCGACCGGCCTCCGGGCCGCATCAGGCCCCACCCGCGGATCCGCCCCTCGCGCACAACACGGCTGTGGGCGGAGCCTCTCTACCGGATGATCTACGACCCGGACGCGCGCGCAGGTGCGATGCGGTCGGCCGGGGAGTGGTGACGCGACCCGTTTTACTGAGGTTGTTATGCGCTGTAGGCCATCATCATTCGAGTGCATGCAACGCTTCGCCTGGCGCTCCGCTGGCAACTATGGGAACCACGGACCCGCCTGCGCCTGATCCGCCTGCTGATGCGATGGGACCACGAACAGGCGTTGCGAGACGAAGCCGACGCGATCGGTCTTGAACCCACAGTCCTGGAGGTGATCACGTGATCCATGCCTTGCTGGTTATCGCGGTAATCCTTTTCATTCTCTGGTTGGTGTTCCACGCGACAGGGACCCTGGTCAACCTGATCTGGCTGGTGATCATCGTCCTCGTCGGGCTGTGGCTCTTCGGTTTCGTCCGCGGCCGGTCGAGACGGTCCTGATCGGAACCTAGGGCTCGGCCGGCGCCGGGCTCAGGCGCGCGGCCGCTTCTTCTCCTGGTCGTAGACGGGAAGGGCTAGCACGGTTGCGCTGACCACCCCGTCACCGAGGGCGACCTCGAGACGCGTTCCATCGGCGGCAAACCTGGACTCCAGGACCGCAATCCCGATGTGCCCGAACCTCGGGCTCTTCGTGGGGCTGGTCAACACGCCGGCCGCCTCTCCGTCGCTGGCGACGGCGGCTCCGTATTCAGGGAGCTCTTCACCTTCCAGGACGAGGGTCTTGAATCTCCTTGGCGGCTTCGCCGCGATGGCTTGAAGGGCGGCACGGCCGTTGAACTCGCTTGCGAATGAGACCAGCCGGTCCATCGAGAAGTCGAATGGCGTTCGCTCGCGGGCGTGGTAGTCGTAGTCGGTAACGATCAGACCGGCCTCGATGCGCAAGATCTCGATCGCCTCGACACCGAATGGACGCGGCTTGCACTTCTCCAGCACGACCTGCCAGAGGTCTTCCGCGTGCGAAGGGCGGCAGAAGAGCTCGTAGCCGAGCTCACCGCCGAAGCCGGTGCGCGAAACCCAGCACGGGACGCCTCCGACCTTCACCTGCTCGGGTATGAAGTGGAAGTAGCGAAGAGGACGTATGTCGACGCTGCACACCGGGGCGAGAGCCTCCCGCGCGCGCGGGCCCTGGAGCCCGAGATGTGGAAGCTCCAGGCCGATGAACTCGATGTTCACGTCGAGGCCGCCCGTCACCTCGGCGAAATGCTCTTCGCGCTCCCGACCGTTGGTCATCACCCAGACGTGGTCGTCGGTGAACTTGAAGACCGTGCCGTCGTCGACCATCAGCCCGTCCCGGTCGCAGAAAGCCCCATAGCGGACCTGTCCCGGTTGAAGAGCGGGGATGTTGTTCGTGTGCAGGCGCGCGGCCGCCTTCAGCGCATCTCGGCCCCGCAGCTCCCACTTGTTCAGTGGTGACACATCCCATACTCCGAGGTCGTCGCGGACGCCGCGGTATTCCGCATCGAGGTCCCCGAAGCTCTCCGTCCAGAGCCAGCCCCCCTCCTCCATGAAAGTCGCGCCAAGCGCGGCGTGGGCGGCGTGAAAAGGTGACCGGATCACCTCCTCGCGCGTTTCGGCCACCTTTAGCTCTGCGGCACCGACTTCTTGGGGTCGATGAAGGGGAGGCTCGCCACGCGGGCGCGCAGCTCTCCATGCGGAGAGCGGGCGACCAGCTCGGTGCCGGGCGCGGCAAGCTCGATCGGCACCCACGCGTAGCCGATGTTCC
Organism: Candidatus Dormiibacterota bacterium; assembly: GCA_036783075.1. Taxonomy (GTDB): domain Bacteria; phylum Chloroflexota; class Dormibacteria; order Dormibacterales; family Dormibacteraceae; genus Palsa-870. The sequence continues at coordinate 2,485 of DAIPXW010000166.1, forward strand.
GCTCGAGCCGCGGCGAGTGGATGGCGTCCGTCACGTGCCCGACCTGCTTCTGCCCGTGGAGGACAGGCCAGTACTCGACCAGCTCGGCGGCCAGCGCGTCGCCGGACATCTCCACGCCGACCAGCTTTCGCCGGACACCCTCGGACTTGATCCGCTCTAGCGCTTTCTTGCCGATGAAGTCGTCCGGGGCGTCGAGCTCGACGAGCCTCTCCATCCCGGTGACCTCGAACGGGTTGTTCTCCAGCCGCATGTCGGAGCCGTAGTTGAAGATGCCGGCCTCGATGCGCCGCGCCTCACACGGCGCGATGGGCATGATCTTGTACGGCTTGCCGGCCGTCATGACGCGCTCCCAAAGCTCGTCGCCGCGGCTCTTGTCGCGCAGGTAGATCTCGTAGCCCACGACCGCCGTCCAGCCCGTCCGGCTCACCACGACCGGGATGCCGTCGAGGTCGGTTTCGATGCAGTAGTAGTACTTGAGGTCCTTCAGGCGGTCACCGAACAGCGCCTGCATCACCGGCTTCGAGTCGGGACCCTGGACCTGGATCGGGAAGACGTCGGGGTCGCCGATCTGCACGTTCATCCCCGAGTTCACCGCCACCCCTCGAGCCCACAGGCCGACGTCGCTGTCGGCCAGCGCGAGCCAGAAATGGTTCTCTGCGAGGCGCAGCAACACCGGGTCGTTGACGATGCCGCCGTCCGCCGCGATGATCGGGGCGTACTTGCACTGCCCGACCGCGCATCGCGAAAGGTCGCGACAGGTGAGCATGTTCGTGAAGGCGAAAGCGTCCGGTCCCGTGATCTCCACGATGTGCTCGACGGCGACGTCCCAGATGGTCACGTGGTTCAGAAGGTGCCAGTACTCGTCGACAGGATCATGGAAGTACGACGGCAGGTACATGTGGTTGTAGATGTCGTACGCCGTGCACCCATGTCGGAGAGTCGCTTCGAAATACGGCGACTTCCGGTACCACGGTCCGAAATAGAGCGTCGTGCTCGACGGCACCATCTCCGCCACCGCGTCATGCGCCTGTGTCATCTGTCAATCCTCCTTGCGGGGCGTGACCGAGCCTTCCGGCGGCGCCCAGAAAACCAGCAGTACGAGCTCCTCGACGATGTCGTGGAAGCGATGCACGGCAAGCGCCGGAACAAACAGGAGCGAGCCCGGCTCAACCGGGTGCTCATCGCCGTCGACGTGCAGCGTGGCGCGGCCGCGCACGGTGTAGTAGACCTCGTCCTCCAGGTGCGGCGTCTGGTCGTCCACCGCGCCCGCGCCGAGCGTGTAAAGGCCGACGCTCAAAAGGCTGCTTCGCACCACTTCCGCCGCATACCCGTCGGCCGCCGCCCTGGCGCGAGCCAGCATCTCGTCCAGCTCCGCCCCCTGGAAGTGCGCGCCCGCGGACCTCATCTCAACGGCTTGGACAGGACGTTCGGGTTCTTCGGAGGGACCGCGTGTCCGGCGACATAGCCGGAGGCGACCATGTTGAAGAACTGGTACACGGCCTCCTCCATCTCCGAGATGGGCCCTGGCCGGAAACCCGGGGAGGCCGCCGAGCGCTGGATCGACTCGATCGCCGCCCAATCCTGCCGGTTCGTCACGTCCCAGAACTCGCTCGCGTACCTCAGGTCGATGCCACCGTGCTCGACCACCTCGCGGCGGAACAAGGTGCGGCACTCGATCCTGCTGCGGGCGGGCGCGAGCGGTTCGATGCGGTGGCTCAACACGAAATCCGGGTGAGGGCTGATGAGCAGGTTCGGGAACAGACCGAAGTAGTAGACGCGATGGCGCTGTTCAGGCGCCAGCCCGGGCAAGGCGGGCGCGCCGCCCCGTCCGGTGAGCGACATCGTCTCGGCGCCGTCGGCGAGGTCCATCCAGCCGCCGATCCACATGCCGGTGGCCGGGAGGTTCAGACCGCTCGTCGGCGGGCTCACCCGGCAGAGCTCGGGATGGATCTCCGGACAGTGGTAGCACTCCTGGTAGTTCTCGTGAACCAGCTTCCAGTTCGCCTCGACCACGTAGTCCATGCTCGAGACCTCGACCATGTCGCCGGGAGCCCATGCGGCCATCAGCTCGTCGAGATTGCCGGCATGGTCTCGGAACGGGGCCGCGTCACCTGAGACGTTGGCGAAGAGCCAGCCGTGCCACTCCTCGATTCGGACCGGCACGAGGCCGTGCTCGGCGACGGCGAAGCCAGGCCTGTAACCAAGCCTCGGCGCGGACTTCAGGGAGCCGTCCGACCTGTACGTCCAGCCGTGGTACGGGCATTCGATCAGAGCACCATCAGCCGACGAGCCGGCCGCCAGCAGCTCGTGGCCGCGGTGCCGGCAGATGTTGAAGAAGCCCCGGAGAACGCCCGTGTCGTCGCGCGTCAGCAGGATCGACGCCTGCCCTACCCGGAGGGCGCGGCGAGTGCCCGGCTCGACGAGGCCGTCCACCCGGCCGATGCAGGCCCATGAGGAGTCGAAGAACTGCGCCATCTCCCAGGCGAAAAGCTCGGGGGACGTGTACGCAACGCCTGGAAGCGTGTAGCTCTCCCGGAACCCGGCCAGGGACGGGTCGAGCAGCCGGCGGTCGATCGGGGCCGTGACGATGGCCATCAGCTGGCCGCCGTGGCGGCCGTCCGGGCGGCCGTGCGTCCGTTGCGGCTGAGCTTGCGGTCCTTGAGGATCTGCTTCACAGCGAGGTACGCGGGCACGCCGCACACACCACCGCCCGCATGGCAGGCGGAGCTCGCCTGGTAGAGCCCCCTGATCGGGGTGTGGAAGTCGGCGTAACCGGGCGCGGGCCTCATGTGGAACAGCTGGTCGACCGACAGCTCGCCGTGGAAGATGTTTCCGCCGATCAGGCCGAGCTCCTGCTCCATGTCGTAAGGACCGATCACCTGGCGGTGCAGGATCGCGCCCTTCAGGTTCGGCGCCAGCTCCGCGTAGCCGTCGATGACCCGATCGGCGTACGCCTCGAGCTCCTTGCGATGTGGCTCCTTGCTCCACTCCTCCGGAACCCACTGCGTGAACA
>DAIPXW010000167.1:0-5452 GCA_036783075.1 Candidatus Dormiibacterota bacterium
TGACGAGCTCGGCGCGCAGGTCGAGCATCGCCGTGTACGTGCAGAGCAGGTGCGCTGTGTCACCTTCGTTAGTGACCTTGATGAGCTGGTCGAGGGCTCTTCCCGGGTCGGTCTCCGGCGCCTCGGCCTCAACGCCGGCGTACTTGAGACGCACGGCCAGCTCATGCGCGCGGGTTCCCGCCGGGACGACGACACGGGCCTTCCCCTTGAGGTGCTCGAAGTCCACGTCCCAGATCCACGAGACGTCGGTGCCATCCGCTTTGCGGTCGTTGAGGCCGATGATGAAGCAGTCGCCCTTCGCCAGGTCGACGGCGGTGCGCAGGCTCTCGTTGAAACCGGCCGGGTTCTTCGAGAGGACCAGAACAAGGTGGCGGCCGCGAAAGTCCATGCGCTCCTGGCGGCCAAAGGCTGCGCTGAAGTGCTTCAGCCGGTCGGCGATGTAGTCCGCCTCCAGGCCGACGGCACGCGCCGTGGCGAATGCGGCGAGCACGTTGTAGACGTTATAGAGGCCGCCGAGCGGGACTTTGACCGGGCTCGCCTCACCCGCGCTCCCTGTCCCTGACACGCCCTCGTTCGGTGGGAGAGAAATGTCTGCCGCGAAGCCTTCGAAGCCGTCCAGCTTTATGTTGGTCGCGGTCAGCTCGGGCTGCGGTCTCGCGAAGTCTCCGTTCGGGCAGGCATAGACGCCGTCGTGACCTACGTACACGGCGTCGAAGCGGAGGCTCGCGCCGCACCTCGGGCAGGTGCGAGCGTCGGCCGCGTGGGGCAGCTCGTGCGCGGCTACCCTCATGTCGTCTAGCCCATACCACAGCGGTTGATGGGGTAGGCCGAGGCCGATCTCGGCAACGCGTGGGTCGTCGGCGTTGAGGATTGCGCGGCCGCCCTCGGGCAGCGCGCTGAGCGCCGACTCGATCTTCTTGGCGATCGACTCGAGCTCGCCATATCGGTCGAGCTGGTCGCGGAACAGGTTGAGCACGATCGTCGCCTTCGGCTGGATCTCCTCGACGGCTTTGGGCAGGCTCGCCTCGTCGATCTCGAATACGCCCCAGTCGGCGCGGAGGCGGCCATCCGCCCCGGCGCGATCGAGTGCTGCCGCCGTGGCGCCGAAGATGAGGTTGGCGCCGGCGCGGTTGGACACGACCCGGTGACCGGCGCCCTCGAGGAGCCAGCTCACCAGGCGAGCGGTCGTCGTCTTCCCGTTGGTGCCGGTGATGACGACCGAACCGTGGGTGAGGTCCTGCGACAGCTTGGCCAGGACCTGTGGGTCGATGGCGCGGGCGACGTCGCCGGGCAGCGTGGTCCCGCCTCCGCGGTGGCTTGCGCGGCTCAGCGCACCCGTGGCCTTGCCGGCCAGCACGGCGGCCGTCTTGCGGAGCGATCGCTTGCGGGTCACGTGTGGGTCATCACCATGCGCCGATCGCTTGCGCGACCGAGCTCCAGCACTCGAGGGCGGACATCGCCTCGATTGCCTCGCGCTCGGTGCCGCAGCGCTTGAAGAAAGCCGAGCCGCTGCCGGTCATCTGCCAGCCGGCGCCGAGGAGCTCCGCGAACTCTCTGAGTCGCGGTTCGACGTGGAAGGCGGCCTTCGCGAGCTGGTTGGGCGGTTCACCGGGGGTTTCGTCCCACGCACGGTAAACGTCCGGCGTGGGCAGCTCGATTTCCGGCCATGCGACGGCAAACCACTCGGCCTGCGTGTCGAGTGGCGTGAGCCGGTCACCGCGTCCCTCCGCCACAGCTCTGCCGCCGGCAAGGAAGAACGCGACGTCGCTGCCGACCTGTGCCGCGATCGGCTCGAGGTCGATGCGCAGGCCGTGAAGCGCGGCAAGACCTCTGAGCGTGGCCGCCGCGTCCGAGCTCGCGCCGCCCATTCCCGAGCCGGGTGGGATCCGCTTGTGTAGGTGGATGTGCGCAGGAAGCTCTCGTTTTGCGGCTCGCTCTAGAGCCGTGTGCGCGTTGAGACATGAGTTCGTCGCGGGTGTTGCCACTGTGAGGCCGGAGGTCGTGAGGGCGGTTTGTCTCGCGTGCTCGAGGATGACGAGATCGTGCAGGTCGATCGCCTGCAGCGTGGTGCGGATGTCGTGGAACCCGTCGTCGCGGCGGCCGAGCACGGCAAGGTCGAGGTTCAGCTTGGCACGCGCAGGCAGCGCGATCGTCAACGTCGGTCGACTGGTTTCAGCTTCGCCCGGTAAGCGATCGCGCGCTCCTGGTAGTGCTGCGCGGTCGTACCTACCCAGTGGTTCGAGGAGCCGTCGAGCGCTTTCTTGACCGTTGCCGGCACGCCCGCGGCCATGTGGCCCGCCGGAACCTCCTTGCCCTCCTGGAGCACGGCTCCCGCGGCGAGCATCGAACCGGCGCCGAGGCGGCTGCGCTGCAGCATCGTCGCGCCCATCCCGACCAGCGCACCCTCGCCCACGATGCACCCTTCGAGCTGCGCCGAGTGCCCCACGCTGGCGTTGCGCTCGATCACGGTGGGCAGGTCCTGCGCGCAGTGGACGACTGCGTTGTCCTGGATGTTGGCGCCTTCGCCGACGTGGATGCGGGCCTCGTCCCCCCGCAGCACGGCTCCGAACCAGACGCTCGCGCCCGCCTCGACCTCGACGTCACCGATGAGGACCGCGGTAGGCGCGATATAGGCGTCGGGGTGCACTCTGGGTCGGCGGCCTCCGAGTTCGAATTCCACTGGCCCTTATAATCCTAGGTCTGTGCGACTGTCCCGCCTGGTGATGACCCGTGGCTAAGCGAACCGCGTCCGCCAAGAAGCAGGCGCGCGCCGGCGTGCGCCGCGCCGCGCGCAATCGCGCCGTGCGGTCTGAGGTGAAGACGCTCGTGGTCAAGGCGCGGCGCTCGTTGACGGGCGGCCCGGTCGCGGAGTCGGACCGGCACGAGATGACGCTCGACGCTGTGCGGGCGCTCGACCGCGCGGCCTCAAAAGGCATCCTGCATCCGAACAACGCCGCCCGGCGCAAGTCGCGGCTCGCGCGACAGATGGCCAAGCTCGCGATCGCACCGGCGCCGGCGGCGACCGGAAAAGGAAAGAAGGCCACGGTTGCCGCCGCCGCCACCAGGCCGGCCGCTTCCGGGAAGCCGGGTGGTTCAAAGCCGAAGCCCGCTCCGTCGAAAAAGAAGTAAGGCTAAAGACGCGCCAGGAGCACGTCGAGCCCTAGCTCCGCGTCGATCTGGCCCGACTTGACCTCCCACTCATAGTCCCTGATCGCGCGCAGCGCGGACTCCAGCCGCTCTGGGTTTGCGCCCTGGGCCGCGTCGTAGGCCTTCTGAACCACGAAGCGATGCTCAGGCATCTGGTCCTGGACCTGCTGAAGCGATTCGCCCCGGTCCTGGCGCGCGCGAACCTCGAGCACGAGGGCGACGTGACGCGCCAGGCGATAGGCGACCGAAGTCGGCTGCATGCCGCCACGGGTCAGGTTTCGCGCGATGGTGAACGCCTGCGCGGAGGGATGCGGCAGCAGGTTGTCCGTCAGCTTGAAGATCTCGTCCTCGCGGCCACCGGCGAGCAGCTCGGTGATCGCCTCGGGCGTCAGCTTGGCCCCCGACCCTTTGTAGGCTTCGAGCTTGCTGAGCTCGGAATCGATCACGCCGAGGTCGGGCGGGGTGACTCTCACCACCTGCGCCGCGACGGCGGGCGTCAAACCGTGGTCGGCCGCACGGCGTGCAGCCCAGTCGTTGAGAGCTCGGCCCTTGAGGTGCTGCATCTCCTGCACGGTGCCGCGGACCGCGGTCATCGCCTTCACCAGCTTGTTGCCTGGTCCGAGCCGGCCGGCGACGGCGATCAGCAGGCGTGTCGTCGGAGGAATCTCGGTGAGCGCGCCGGCGAGTGCCTCGGCGCGGTTGGCCGCCACGCCGCGAGCGAAAACGACTCGATAGGGATCGAGAAACGGCGCCTGGAGAATCGAGTCCTGGAGCCGGGCGGCGGTGAGACCGGTTCCTTCCAGCGTCTCGAATCCGAAGTCCGAGACCAGCTCTGCCGTCCAGCGCGCGAGCGCCCCGCGCGCGACCTCGTCGACGAGGAAGCGCTCGTCGCCGTGGAGCAGGAGCGCGGTCCCGTTCTGCTGATCGGCGGTCGGTTTCGCCACGGAAACGATCGTAGTGAGTCTTACATCGGCAACGTGATCGTCCCCTCCTGGTCGGTGCGAAGGACGTTTGCGGGGAAGCCGGCCGCAAGCCTGCCTGAGGCGCGCGACGCGATGAGCTGCGTCTGCGGCGCGATGGCGGCGCGCTCGAGATCGGGCGACAGAAGGCTCCGACCGCCCGAAGGCAGCAGCAGGTAGGTGCACGCGCCTGTGACTCGAGCGGCCGCGATGGTCTGCGCGTCGGCGTCGAGGTCGCTGAAGTCACAGAAGGTCCTGCCGTCAGGCGCCACGACGCGGATGGCGAGGTACGCGGCACCGGGCTGGTCGCCGGGCGCTCCGGCCTCTGGCGCGAGGACTTCGAGATCAAAGCCGGCCAGCTCGAGGTTCGAACCGGCTGTGAGGGCCCGGACGGCCGCGCCGCGTGCCGCGGCTTCGAGCGCGGCGGTGCGCCAGGCGGTTCCGGCCAGCTGGGCATCGGGTATGAGGAGGACGCCTGCCGGGCGGCCGAAGGCCGCGAGGCCCCCGACGTGCCCGAGCGTGGGCGCAGTGATCGCGATGGCGTCGAGCCTAGACTGCCATGGGGGCAGCTGTGCGCCGAGCTCGTCCGCGAGCCTGGCGGGGCTCGGTCCGCCATCGATGAGGATGGCGCCCTGGGGGCCGCGAACGAGCACGGCCTGGCCGTCGCCGACCGACATGACCACGGCCTGCGGTGGAGCGTTCGTCCAGGCGACGAGGGCGGATGTGGCGATCAACGCGGGGGCGAGCACCGCGGTCGAGAGGGCGACCAGCCTTCGCGTACCGGAGGTCTTCGCGGCCGCAAGGCCCGGCCCGAGGGCCGCGTAGTACGCGACGCCCGCCCAGGTTGGGAAGCGGGGAACGGGCAGGGCGGCCGCGGGGACTCGAGCGAGCAGGTAGGCGACCTGCTCGACATACGCGACGAGCCCCGTGATCGGGATGGCGACCAGGCGGGCGAGCTCAGGCGCAAAAGACAGGGCACCGACGGCGAGGCCCGCGCTCACCAGCGCGGGCAGCACGGGGAGGACGAGCGCGTTCGCCAGGGGCGCGACCGGCGAAAGCACGTGGAAATCGGTCGCCATCATCGGCAGCGTTCCGACCTGGGCGGCGCACGTCACCGCGAACGGTTCGCGAAGCACCGCAGGGATTCGAGCCAGGCGCCTCTCGATCGCGGGCGTGAGCAGGATGATCGCGGCGGTGCCCGCGAAGGAGAGCTGGAAGCCGACGTCCCAGGCGAGCTCGGGACGCCAGGCGAGCATCGCCGCGGCCGCCAGCGCGAGGGAGGTCCAGACATGTGACGGCCGGCCGAGGCTTGTGGCGGCGATCGCGAGCCCGCCCATGGCCGCAGC